>JAZGGY010000372.1:0-6703 GCA_036480675.1 bacterium
AGGTCGCGGCCCGGGAGAAAAAACACCTCGAGGGGGTGGCCGCGGCCGCGGTCAAGCAATCGCTCCGCGCCGTCGTGCCCAAAATATACGCCCCTAAAACGTTCGCCGACGTGCTGGCGCGCGCCCGTGATTTCGACATCGCCTTTATGTGCAAGCGCGACGCCGGCGCCGCATCTCTGGCGGAAATTATCGGGCGCGGCAATCCCGGGCCCAGCAGATTTCTGGTAGCGGTGGGGCCGGAGGGCGGCTTCGACGCCGACGAAGAGAAGCGCGTCGCGGGGGCGGCGTTCAGGCCGCTGGACCTGGGCCCCCGGCGGTTGCGGGCGGAGTTGGCCGGGCCCGTAGCATGCGCGCTGATATTTCACGCCGCCGGCGACCTGGGCCCCGCCGGCCGCGGCGGAGGGTAACGCCATGGAAGAGTGCATATTCTGTAAAATAGTCGCGGGCGAGCTCCCGACGGAATTAATATACGAGGACGACGTCGTCGCGGCCTTCGCCGACATATCGCCTATGGCGCCGGTGCACGCGCTCATCATCCCCAAAAAACACGTCGCCGGCGTCGACGAACTCGGCGAGGAGGACGCGCCCGTCGTGGGCCAAATGATAATGGCGGCCCAGCGGCTCGCGCGCCGGCTCGGCGTATCGGCGTCGGGGTACCGGCTGGTTATTAATACCGGCGCCGACGCGACTCAAACCGTTCCCCATCTTCACGTACACCTGTTGGGGGGGCGCCCGCTCGAGCCCAAGCTCGGCTAGCGGCGTTTCGACCAACGTAATCGAGTGTGAATCGCTATGAAACGAATTGGCATGAACGTAAAAAAGCGCGAGGCTACGGGAAAACGCCACGGCCGCGCGCTAAGGCGGCAGGGATTGATACCGGCCGTCGTCTACGGCGCCGAAGGCCCCAACGTCCCGGTAACGGTGGACGATAAAGGCTTCCGGGTTTCGCTGCGCGCCGGCTCGGCGAACGCCATCCTCGACCTGAAGGTAGAGGGTGAAGACGAAGAGACGCTGGCCATTATAAAGGATATTCAATACGACGCCCTGGGCGACGAAATCCAACACGTGGACTTCCTCCGGGTAAAGGCCGGGATACCCATCCAGGTCATGATACCCATAACGGCCACCGGCCATTCGGAGGGCGAAAACGAGGGCGGCGTCACGGAATACCTGGTGCGGGAAATCCGGGTGGAGTGCTTGCCGCGCGACATACCGGAGAACGTTACGTACGACGTCTCGCCGCTGGTGCTGGGCGATTCGCTGCACTTAAAAGACGTAGCGCCGCCGGCGGGCGTCACTTTCCTGGACCCGGAGGATACGGCGCTGGTCGTCGTAAAGGCGCCGCGCATGGCCCGCGCCGATATAATCGCGGAGGAAGAGGCCGCGGCAGCCGCGGCAGCCGCCGCGGAGGAAGCGGCGGAGGGCGAAGAAGGCGAAGCCGCCGAAGAAGGCGAGGAGAAAGCTCCCCCGCCCGCCGAGGAAACCTCTTCCTAATAACCGCGCCGCGGACGGGCGCGCATCGTCGTGGCCGGAACCGAAACCTACGCCATATTCGGCCTCGGGAACCCGGGCCGACGGTACGCCGGCACCAGGCACAACGTCGGCGCGACGGTGGTCGACGTTCTCGCCCGGCGCCACCGCATCCGCCTGTGGCGGCGGCGCTTCCAGTCGGCGTGCGGCAAGGGACGCGTCGGCGGCCGCGCCGTCTGGCTCGTAAAGCCGCGGACATATATGAACCTTTCAGGGTACTCCGTGGCGGCCGCGACCGAAGCGTTGAACCTCGGCCCGGGCAAAATGCTAGTAATATCCGACGACATCGACCTGGCGCCCGGCAAGATAAGGCTGCGCGAAAAAGGCTCCGCCGGAGGCCATAAGGGCCTCCAGTCGATCATAGACGAATTGGACACGCAAAACTTCGCCCGCCTGCGCGTGGGCGTGGGGGCACCCCCCGGCGACGACGCCGCTTCCTACGTGCTGTCGCCGCTCGAGGAGGCCGACGCCGCGGGCGCCGTTTTGGAGCGCGCCGCGGACGCCGCGGAAGCGTGGCTCGCGGAGGGCGCGGCGCGGGCGATGACGGCCTTCAACGATTAACGCGGGAGAGTACTCGTGGAAGTACCTTTCTCTTTGGGCGGCGCCGGCCTGGCGCTGATCTTCGGCTTTTTAAGCTTTATATCACCGTGCGTGCTGCCGCTCGTGCCGGCGTACCTGTCGTACATCTCCGGCCACACCTTCGAGGAACTCACCGGGAAAGAGCGCCGCGGCCAGATCATGGGCAAGACGCTCCTCCACGCCGCGTTCTTCTGCCTGGGCTTCACCGTCGTGTTCCTGGCGATGGGCGTAACGGCCACGGGGTTCGGCTCCTTCCTCCAAACCCATAAGATGCTCTTCAACCAGATCGCCGGCATCATCATCATCGTCCTCGGCTTTCACATGGTTGGCGCGTACCGGATAAAATTCCTCCTGATGGAGAAGCGGTTCGAGGGCAAGAAGGGGCGATGGGGCGTCCTGGGCACGTTCGTCGTCGGCCTGGCGTTCGCTTTCGGCTGGACGCCTTGTATCGGGCCCTTCCTGGCCGGCCTCCTCTTCCTGGCGAGCAACCAGTCTACGGTATGGCAAGGTTTCCTCCTGTTACTGATATACTCGTTCGGCCTCGCGATCCCGTTCCTGCTCGCGGCAATCGCGGTAAACGCGTTCCTCTCGGCGTTCCAAAAAGTAAAAAAGCATTTCCGAACCATCGAGGTCGTGGGCGGCATCCTCCTTATCGAGTTCGGCCACATAATACTCTTTAACAAACTCGGATGGCTCGCCGGGAAGCTCGGCTTCGTAGACCTGGGCTTCTAAAATAAAGCGATTCCTCCCTCCGCCATATTTAAAAAAAACCGCCAATTCTGGCGGTTTTCCCATTTGATTATTTCCCACGCGGTTGCGCCCTGTACGCGGACTTACAGTACGTTATCTCCGCCATAACTGGCGGCCAGGCGGCCACCTACTCGAGAACATAAAACGGCTAAATTATTGAAAAATAAACAGTTATAAAAATGGCGCGCAATTTGCTACAATTTTAAGCGTAACGGCAGCGTTTTTATCTATTCGAATATTTGGGAGGAGAAACCGTAAAATGCTCCCTCGGCTTCTACGGCGACGGCCTTGCGGCCATCTTGGAGGCGACTCAACATAACGCCCGATTTAGGTTGCGCGCAGTCATGACGAGGAAAAAGGCCGAGCGGCTTTTTTGCCTGGCGAACATTTTAAGCTCCAGGAAGGGTTATCGCGCGGCTGAGCTGGCGGAGACGCTAGGCGTCTCCGAGCGGACCATCTACCGCGACGTCGTCGACCTCTCCGACCTGGTCCCCATTTATTACGACCACGGCTACCGCGTTATGCGCGAGGCGCGCGTAGCCGATACGGCTTTTACCCAAAGAGAACTGCTGGCGATAAAGCTCGTCTTCAAGACGATGAAGCTCGTGGGCGGGGACCGCTTTTTCACGCCGGCTATGCGCGCGGCGTTAAATAAGATAGAAACCCGGATATCGCGCTCCGAAGACGGCCAGTGAGCGCTATAAGTCGGGACAACCGCGTTTCTATCGGAACCGGGTAGCGGAGGTTTATTAGGCGAACGGTTAGGGAAGGTCCACGCCGGTTTGATTTACCTGACTAAGCAAGAACGGCTCGTCCTTATTTTTCTGGCCGCGGCGCTGGCAGTGGGCGCCGCGGTTAAAGTATTACGGGGCGAGCGGGCGCCGCCCCTGCCCCGGCCGGTGGAGGTCGAATTCGACCTTACCAAGCCGAAGCCGCCGCTCGACGCCGCGGCCTTGACCGAGATAACCGCCGCCAGGAAGATAAACGTCAACGCCGCCGACGCCTCGGAACTATGTACCCTCCCGGGCGTCGGGCCCGTCATAGGCCGGCGCATCGTAGCGTACCGGGAAGCTCACGGCCCGTTCGAGAAGGCCGAGGACCTGTCGGCGGTCG
Source organism: bacterium (assembly GCA_036480675.1). Classification (GTDB taxonomy): domain Bacteria; phylum RBG-13-66-14; class B26-G2; order WVWN01; family WVWN01; genus WVWN01. The sequence continues at coordinate 3,973 of JAZGGY010000372.1, forward strand.
AGGGGATAGGCCCGGCGACGGTGGAAAAGCTAAGGCCGTACGTAACGTGCGAAGCGTCGGAGTAGCAACCGAGAAAGCCGCCCGAAGGGGCGGCTTTTTTTATTGACAAAATCGCTCCTGTTATTTATATATAGACGTAGACAATACGCTCAATTTCGCCTTTAAATATGGGAGGACAAACGATGAAAAAGGGAATAATTTTCGCCTTTGCCGCGTTAGCTTTTCTTGTTAACGCCGCCCGCGCCGGTTACGTATACGAGGGGCAATGGGGTACGGAGGGCGCGGGTAACGGCCAATTTCGCGACCCCACGGGCGTAGCCGTCGCGCCGAACGGTAACGTCTACGTATCCGACGAGTTCAACGACCGCGTCCAATACTTTACCTCGACAGGGTCCTTCCTCGGCAAGTGGGGCTCACGCGGCACCGGCCCCGGCCAATTCTATCAACCTTGGGGCGTGGCCGTCGGCCCCACCGGCCTCGTCTACGTAGTCGGCTGGCGCAATCACCGCATCCAATACTTCACCTCGAGCGGCTCCTTCCTTGGCGCGTGGGGTTGGGAGGGGTCGGGCTTCGGCCAATTCAGTTTTCCCTTGGGGGCCGCCGTCACGCCGGACGGGAACGTATACGTGGCCGACAGCAACAACCACCGCGTCCAATATTTCACGTCCACCGGCTCCTTCCTCGGCGCGTGGGGCTCGGCCGGGTCGGGCGACGGCCAGTTCATATATACCTCGTCCGTGGGGATTGCTCCTAATCGCTACGTGTACGTAACGGACCGCAACAACCACCGCGTCCAATACTTCACCGCGAACGGCTCCTTCCTCGGCAAGTGGGGCTCGCAGGGGTCCGGCGACGGCCAATTCGTTAACCCCAGGGGCATAGCCGTAGCAGCGAACGGGAACGTCTTCGTCACCGACAAAAACGACCGCGTCCAATATTTCACCGCGAGCGGGTCGTTCTTAGGTAAATTGGGAACGCCAGGGTCGGGCAACGGCCAATTCGACGGTTCCACGGACGTGGCCTTTTCGGCAAAGGACGCGCGCCTCTACGTCGCGGAATACGATAACCACCGCGTTCAATATTTCTTGGACGAAGAGCAGTTCGCCGTCGCCCCCGCCTCCCTCGGCCGCGTTAAGGCGCTGTTCAAATAAGGTTCGCCCGTTTAACGCCAGGGCGGTGCAGCTTTTTATAATTGAAATTATGGTATTTCTGTGCTATTGTTTATTGTAGAGGGTAATAACAATAAGGAGGTTCCGGGAAATGAAGAAGATAATCGTATTTGCGGCCGCGGCGGCTCTGGCGCTGGCGGCCGTTTGCGCTTGGGGCGAATGGGTGTACGCGGGCGAGTGGGGCACGTTCGGTCGAGACGTCGGCCAATTCAATTTCCCCGAGGCTATCGCGTGCGCGGGTAGCGGCGACGTATACGTCGCCGACACACGAAACGACCGCATACAGTATTTCACCTCGACGGGCTCGTTCCTCGGGAAGTGGGGCTGGCACGGTTCAGGCAACGGCCTATTCACAAACCCTACAGGCGTCGCCATATCCAAAGAAGGCACCTTGTACGTAGCCGATAGGGGCAATCACCGCGTCCAATATTTCACCTATATGGGTACCTTCCTCGGCAAATGGGGCTCGGGCGGCTCGGGAAACGGCGAATTCACCGGTCCTGCTGGCATAGCCGTCGCGGGAAAAGGCGACGTTTACGTGGCTGACACCGGTAACAAACGTATCCAGTACTTTACACCGACGGGTTCGATTTTGGGCAAGTGGGGTTCATCAGGCTCCGGCGAGGGCCAGTTCAACCTGCCGAAGGACGTAGCTATCGTGGGCGGGGGCGACGTCTACGTGGCGGACCTCGGCAACAGCCGCGTCCAATACTTCACGTCGACGGGTTCGTTCCTCGGCAAGTGGGGTTCTCGGGGTTCCGGTAACGGCGAATTTGGAAGCGGATTTGGCGTCGGCGTACCGCGGTACAACTACGTTTACGTAGCCGACTTCGGCAACCACCGCATCCAACGATTCACCTCAAGCGGTTCCTTTCTCGGCAAGTGGGGCTCTCACGGTGAAGGTAAAGGGCAATTCGAATTACCTTCGGATGTCGCGGTTAACCCGCAGGGCGGCAACATCTACGTCGCCGACAGCGGCAACTCCCGCATCCAGTACTTCCGTTGGTCCGAACCAGCCGTCTCTCCTACCTCGCTGGGCCGCGTGAGGGCGTTGTTCCGGTAACGCCGTACCGAAAGCGAAAAGCCGCCCCTCGGGGCGGCTTTCTCATTCTCCGCGTTATTTCACCACTCCATCCGGGCGCCGCGCTCCGCCGGGCCGGCGAGGCTGGTATAAAGGCCGAATAGGCCCTTCCGGCGGCCCGGCTCGAACGGCGGCATCGCCTCCAGCCGGCGCTCGAGCGCGGCCTCGACCTCCCGGCCCCGGGCGCCCCCCACCGTCGCGACGACGTTCAGCTTCGCCCGGGCGGCGTCTATTTCTATCGTGTCGCCGTCGCGCACCGCCGCCAGCAGGCCGCCGGCCGCGGCCTCCGGCGATAGGTGGCCTACGCACAGGCCGCGCGTCCCGCCCGAGAAGCGGCCGTCGGTAACGAGCGCGACGCTCGAGCCCAGCCGCGGGTGGCCGGCGAGCGCCTCCGTCAGGTAGAAGAGCTCCGGCATCCCCGCGGCGCGCGGCCCCTGGAACGGCAGGACCATGACGGTCCCGGCGCGTACGCGCCCGCCGT
>JAZGGY010000373.1:0-9204 GCA_036480675.1 bacterium
CGACCTCCAGCGGGTCGTGACCGCCAACGCCGACCGCAAGCTCGCGTTCGACATCCTGCGCCGCGGCCGTAAGATAACGCTCGAGGCCGAGCCGGCGGTGGAGGCCGAGACCGGTCGCGGCCTGGTGGGGTTAATGCCGTACCAGACGAACGACGTCTTCGCCGTTGCCGAGGGGACGTCCGCGGCCGCGGCGGGCGTAACGAAGGGCGACCGCGTCACGTCGTTGGACGGCCGGCCGGTGGCCACGTTCAACGAGCTGCTGTCGCTGACCATGAGCCTGGCGCCGGGCCGACACGACGTCGGCTTTGAGACGGCCGCGGGGCCGGTGGCGGTAGCCGTCGAATACGAGGGGGGCGGCGCCGAGGAGTTCGTCGAGAAGCTCGGCGTGGTGTGCGGCCTGCTCGAGGTCAGGAAGTCCGAGAGCTGGCTCGGCGCCGTTCCGGCGGGTTGGGAGCGTACGTGGGAGATAATGACCGGCACCGCGCGCGGCATGGTGCTGGTGTTCAAAGGCCGCGTCAAAGTCACCAAGGCGCTGGGCGGCCCCATTACGATCGCGCGCTTCGCCGGCGAGACGGCGCGCGCGGGCTTCGTGCCGTACGTGGAGTACATAGGTTTCCTTTCGGTTATGCTGGCGATGCTGAACCTCTTGCCGGTGCCGGTTTTGGACGGCGGCCACATCGTAATTGGCGCTTTCGAGACCGCGCGGCGCAAAAACCTTTCGGCTCGGGCCCGGGAGCTAATCAACATCGTCGGCTTCGCCTTGCTGGTCGGCATTATCGCGTTGGCGCTCGTCGCCGACCTCACGAGGGTCTTTGGGAGCTAGGGCGGGACGCTATGTTTACGCGAGACGAAACGAAGAAAATTATGGTCGGAGAGGTCGCGGTGGGCGGCGGCGAGCCGGTGCGCGTCGAGTCCATGACCAAGACCGACACCCGGGACGTAGCGGCGACGCTGGCGCAGCTCGAGCGGCTGGCCGCGGCGGGGTGCGAGCTGGCGCGGGCGGCGGTTCCCGACGTCGACGCCGCGGCGACTTTCGGCGAGTTGGCGCGACGGTCGCCGGTACCGCTTATGGCGGACATACATTTCGACCGCCGCCTGGCGCTGGCCTGTCTCGACGCCGGCGCCGCGGCCGTCCGCCTCAACCCGGGCAATATAACGCGGCGCGAGCATTGGCTCGAGCTCGGCCGCGAGATGGCGGCGCGCGGCGTAACGGCCCGCGTGGGCGTGAACGCCGGCTCGCTGGAGCGCGATGTCGTCGCCCGATACGGCGGCCGCACCGCCGCGGCCATGGCGGCGAGCGCCGTCGAGGGCGTGCGGCGCTTGGAGGACGCGGGCCTGGAAGACGTGATAGTTTCGGCCAAAGCCACGTCGCCGGCGGTTACGCTCCAGGCCAACCGTTTAATAGCGGAGGAGCTCCCGTACCCGCTCCACGTCGGCGTCACCGAGGCCGGCCTGGGCGACGCCGGCGTCGTGCGTTCGGTGGCGGGGCTCGCGCTCATCCTGGCCGCGGGATTGGGCGATACCCTCAGGGTGTCGCTCACCGACGCCCCGGAGCGCGAGGTGGCCGTCGGCTACGAGGTCTTGCGGGCGCTCGAGCTGAGGCGTCGGGGTCCCACGCTCATCTCGTGTCCCGGCTGCGGCCGCGCCCAGGTGGACGTGGCGTCTCTGGCCCGCCGCGTGGCCGAGAGCATGAACGGCGACGCGCGGGACGTCGTGGTGGCCGTCATGGGTTGCGCCGTGAACGGCCCGGGCGAGGCGAGCGAGGCCGACGTCGGCGTCGCCGGCGGCAAGGGCCGCGGCGTCGTATACCGCAAGGGCGAGATAGTGCGCTCGGCGGACGAGGACGAACTCGTGGCCGCGCTGCTCCAGGAATTGGATAGTTTGGAGTTGTAGGTTTATGTTGCTGGAAGACGTACGGGAAAAGGTCATCGAACTCGCCGCCTCGGTGGCCCGGGCGCGGGGCGTCGACGTGTGGGACGTCTTGCTCAATCGCGGTCCCAAAGGCTGGGTGGTGAAGGTCATCCTCGACCGGACCGAAGGTTTCGTGGGCGTGGACGATTGCGCCGACGTGAACGTTCGGTTGCGTGCCCGGCTCGAGCTGGAGAACGCGCTGGTCGGGGCGTTCGACCTCGAGGTGTCGTCGCCCGGGTTGGACCGGCGGCTGCGGGGCGGGCGTGATTTCGAACGCTTCCGCGGCATGTTGGTTCGTTTGAAGGTAAAACGCGGCACGCGGCCCGAGGTGGTCGTGGGACGCATCGTGAGCGTTGACGCCGACGGCCTCGAGCTCGATAACGACGAGGGCCGCCGGACTTTCGAATTCGGCTCGGTGGCCGAAGCCAGGCTCGAGCCGGAGCTGCCGGGCTTTGAGAAGCGCGAGCCCGCCCGTAAGAAGGGCCGCGACCGAGCGCGGCCACGGCGCTAGGAGAGAGATTACCCATGGCGGACGAGATTCAATTAAAAGAGATGGTGGACCAGCTGGCGCGCACCAAGGACATCGAACGCGAAATCGTCATCGAGGCGTTGGAGGCGGCGCTGAACTCGGCGTCGCGGCGCAGCCACCTCAACATTCCGGAAATGGACATACACCTCCTGGAGGAGGACGACGACGTAATCATCGTGTCGCGCCGTACCGTCGTCGACGAGGTAACTAAGCCGGGGATGGAGATTAACCTGGCGGATGCGCGGGCGATGGACCCGGAGGCCGAGCTGGACGACGAGTTGGACGTCGAGATCTCGCCCTCCATTTTCGGCCGCAACGCCGCCCAGATAGCCAAGCAGGTCGTTATTCAAAGGCTGCGCGAGGCCGAGCGGACCGTCATCCTCGCCGAGTACCAGAAGCGCATAGGCGAGGTGGTGAGCGGCGTCGTCAAGCGCGAATCCAAGGGAACCGTCGTCATAGACCTCGGCCGGACCGAAGCCGTGATGCCGTACCGCGAACGGCTCCCCGGCGAGGAGTACCGCGTCGGCGACCGCGTTCGGGCGTACCTCATTGAGGTCCGCGAAACCACCAAGGGCGCCCAGATCGTCGTCTCGCGCGCCAACCCCGACTTCTTGGGGAAATTGTTCGAGCTCGAGGTGCCCGAGGTTTACGAGGGAGTGGTCATGATTCACGCCGTCGCTCGCGAGCCCGGCTCGCGTTCCAAAATAGCGGTCTCGAGCCGCGATAAGAACGTTGACCCGGTGGGCACTTGCGTCGGTATGCGCGGTTATCGCGTGCAAGCCGTCGTACGCGAGCTCTCGGGCGAGAAAGTCGACATCGTACGGTTCGCGACGACGGTGGAGGAGTTCACCCGCAACGCGCTGGCGCCGGCGCAGATTACCGCCCTCGAAGTCGACGAAGATGCCCATCACGTAGTCGTCGTGGTGCCGGAGAGTCAACTCTCGCTGGCCATAGGCCGCGGCGGCCAGAACGTCCGGTTGGCCGCGAAGTTGATCGGGTGGCACGTAGATATTATAAGCGAGCGCGAACGCGAGGAACTGACGGCGCGCGAAGAGGCCGAGGCCGCGGCCTCGTACGACTTCCTCACTACTATTCCCGGCGTGGGCGAAAAAACCGCTCTCGCGTTGTACGAACAAGGCTTCGGCTCCGCCGACGAAATTCTGGCCGCGACGCCCAAGGAACTCGCTACCACGCCGGGTATCGGGCCCAAAACCGCCGTCGAGTTGCAACAGAAGGTTGCGGCGCGCCTGGCGGAGTTAGCCGAACAGGGCCTCGAAGCCCCCAAGCCGGACGATTACCTCGAACCCGAATTCGTCGACGCGCCCGCCGAGGAGGAAGCCGGCGAAGAGAAAGCCGCCGAGGAGAAAGCCGCCGAGGAGGAAGCCGCCGAGGAGAAAGCCGGCGAGGAGAAAGCGGGCGAGGACGAAGCCGCCGCCGAAGGGGAAGCGCCCGCCGAGGAATTAGGCGAAACTCCCGAGGCCGCGCCGGTCGACGAGACGCAATCGGAGGAGGAAGGGGAACCTCCCAAGCAGGACTGATTTACGGCTGCGCGGGATTTGGGTCACCGAGGCAAACTAAGCGAGGTGTTAAGCTTTGGCCGCCAAAAGAAAGGTCCACGAAGTAGCCAAGTCGTTGGGCCGAACCAGTAAAGAGCTTATCGAAGTGCTGCAGCGGATCGGCGTCGACGCCAAGGCCGCCAACAGCGTCGTCAAGCCCGAGGACGAGGCGAAACTACGCGCGCACTTATTCGGCATAAAAGACAGGGAGGCCAAGGAGCAGCCGGTCGTCGTTCCCGAAATGGCGAAGCCGGAGGCTGCCAAGGTCCGCCTTCGTAAAAAAGCGCCGCGAGAGACGATGGAAGAACCGGCGCCGGCGGCCGTAGCGGCCGAAGAGGCGGGAACCTCCGAGCAGGCGCCGAAAGAGGCCAAAGCCGAACCCGCGGAGGGGGTCGTGGAACCGCCCGCCGAGGGAGCTGCGGAGGGGAAACCGGCGGCCGCGAAGGGTGAGGCTACCGTCGAAGAAAAGGCGAAGGCCGGCAAGGTTAAGAAGGCTCCCCGTCCGGAGAAAGCCGACGCCCGGGTCGTTGCCCAGGAAGAGATCCTGGATGACCGCGGCGCTACGGTAGCGCCGGACGCGTTGCGGCGGCTCACGAAACCGGAACGGGTGGCGCGCCCCCGAGGGCGCCGGGGCGGCCGAGGCCGCGCCGATAAGGGCGCCCGGGGGAAGAGGGGGGTGCCGGAACGGTCGCACGCGTACGGTCGTAAGGTCCGGGCCGCGGCCGCCGCGGAGCCCAAGGTCGCTCCCAAGAAGAAGGTGCGCCTGCGAGGCGAGCAGACGTTGGCCGAGCTCGCGTTCGCGCTGGACGCCGCCACCGAGAAAGTCGAGGCGTTCTTCCGCGGCAAGGGGCGTAGCGACCTCACGCCGTTGACCATCCTGACTGTGGACGAGCAGGCCGAGGCCGCCCGAGAGATGGAGTTCGACGTCGACGTCCAGGCTGTGGAGCCGAAGTTCGAGCCCCGCCGGGCCGTCGTGGCCGTCCTGGGCCACGTTGACCACGGGAAGACGACGCTCCTCGACGCCATCCGGAAGACCAACGTCGTGGCTACCGAATCGGGCGGTATCACTCAACACGTCGGAGCCTCCGTCGCCGAAAGTCGGTTCGGCGACATCGTCTTCATAGACACGCCGGGCCACGAGATATTCACCCAGATGCGGGCCCGCGGCGCCCACGTAACGGACGTCGTCGTCCTGGTTGTTGCGGCCGACGACGGCGTTATGCCCCAGACGTTGGAGTCCGTGAGCCACGCTAAAGCCGCCCACGTCCCGGTCGTCGTCGCCATTACCAAGATGGACAAGACGGAGGCGGACGCGCTTCGCGTCAAGCGGGGTCTGGCCGAGCACGGCGTTACTACCGAAGACTGGGGAGGCGAAGTGCTCTCGGCCGAGATCTCCGCGCTCCGGGGTGAAGGCCTCGAAAAATTATTGGAGGCCATTTCGCTGCAATCGGAGATCATGGAGCTCAAGGCCGACGTCAACGCCCGGACGAGAGGCGTAGTCATCGAGTCGACGCTCGACCGGGGCCGCGGCGTAGTCGTCACCGTCCTGGTGCAGCAAGGTGTTCTCAAGGTGGGCGACGCGTTCGTAGCGGGCCGGCGGGCGGGCCGCGTGCGGGCGATGTTCGACACCGCCGGTAAGAAAGTCAAGGAAGCCGGTCCTTCCACGCCGGTTTCGGTACTCGGCGCGGAGGGCCTTCCCGGCGCGGGGGACATCCTGGTCGGCATACCGGACGACAAGACGGCGCGCAGCCTGGCCGCGCTTTTGACGGTAGAGGGCGAGGCCGAAAAGGCGCCCGAGCCGGCGTTCTCTCTCGACGAGTGGTATCGCCAACTCGAGGAAGGCGGGAAGTCGGAGCTGAACCTGGTCATCAAAGCGGACGTGGCCGGTTCGGCGGAGGCGCTGGTGGAACACCTGGGCCAATTGGGAAACGAGGAAGTGAGCCCCAAGATCCTCCACACCGGCGTGGGGTCCGTAAGCGAGAGCGACGTACTGCTCGCGGGCGCTTCGGAAGGGGTATTGGTAGCGTACCGCGTCGGCGTGGAGTCGAAGGCGAGGAAGCTGGCCCAACGCGAGGGCGTCGAGATCCGTTATTACGACGTCATCTACGAGACCATCGAGGACGTGCGGGCGGCGCTGGAGGGCCTGCTCGAGCCCGAAATAGTTATCGAGGTCGTGGGTACGGCGGAGGTGCGCCAGGTGTTCGACGTCTCGAGCTCGTTCCGCGTCGCCGGCTGCATGGTGACCGGAGGCCGCGTCTTCCGCGGCGCGCACGCACGCGTATTGCGCGAGGGCGAGGTCGTCCACGAGGGGACCATCTCGTCGTTGCGTCGTTTCCGCGACGACGTTAAGGAAGTTCAGCAAGGGTTGGAGTGCGGCATCGTGGTGAGCAATTTCGCGGAGGTGGCCGAGGGCGACGTCGTCGAGGTGCTGGGAGAGCGCAAAGTGGCGCGTCACTTCGAAAGTAAATGAGCGAGCCCAAGCGGCCTTATTTGGCGTTGTTGACCGTTACCGTCCGTCTGGAGGGCGCGCGCAGCCTGAAGGATAAGAGGATGGTGGTCCGGAGCCTGAAGGACGTGATGCGCTCGCGCTTCGGCGTCGCTGTGGCCGAGGTCGACGGCCTGGACGATAAAACGCGGGCTGTCATCGCGTTGGCCGGCCTGGCGACTGCGCGGCGCCGTGCGGATGCGCTACTCTCCAGTTTCGAGAATCACCTCGAACGCCGGTTCGGCGACCTCGACCTGACGCTCGAGGGGCAAGTGGTAGAGCTCTAGGCGGGGTCCCGAGGGGCCCCCGGGCGGTGATTTCGGTGAAAGAAGGATTTCGCATAGCTCGGGTGGAGCGGTTGATCAAGAAGGAGGTCGCCGACGTCCTGGCCTCCCAGGTCGTGGAGCCCGCGGCTCGAACCGTGACCGTGCTTTGGGCCAGGGTGTCGCGAGACCTACAGTTCGCCGACGTCTACGTCAGCGTTTTCGGCGACGAGGAGCAGGTGGCGCGGGGCTTGGCGGCGCTGGAGCGATGCCGCTCGTTCGTGCAGAAGCAGGTCGGCGCCCGCGTCCGGTTGCGGCGCACCCCCCACGTCCGCTTCCGACTCGATGAAGAGTATCGGGCGGCGGCGCGCGTCTTCGAGATCCTCAAGGAATTGGAAGCCGATGAATTTCCCGGCGGCGGCGAAGATAGCGGCGGCGGTTAAGGCCGCGCCGCGGCTCGTGCTCGCCACCCACGCCGAGCCCGACGGCGACGCGGTGGCCGGCGTATTGGCGTTCGCCCACGGCCTGCGTTCGCTGGGGCGCGCCCCGGCCCTGTGGCCCTTGGATGCCGCCCCCCGACGCTACTCCTTTCTCCCCGGATTCGACGAGCTGACCACGGCGGAAACGCCGGCCTGGCGCGACGGCGACGTTGTCGTCGCGCTCGACAGCGCCGACGTGACTCGTCTACCGGCGGCGGTGGCGGCGTTCGGCCGCGACGGCGGCGTCGTTATCAATATAGACCATCACGCGTCCAACCCCGGCTTCGGCGCGGTAAACTGGGTCGAACCCGCGGCGCCGGCGGCCGTGGCGCAGGTATGGGTCGTATTGCGGGAGCTGAAGGTGGAGCTGCCCGCCGCCGCGGCGCTTTGCCTTTACGTCGGCTTGGTCACCGACACCGGCAACTTCACCTACTCCAACACCAACGCCTGGGCGTTCGACATGGCGGCGGACCTCGTGGCCCGCGGCGTATGGCCCGCCGACGTCGAGCGCGAGCTTTCCCGGCGGTACCCCGCGGCCTATATGAACGTCCTGGGCGCGGCGCTGGCGGGGTTAAGGCGCCGGGGGGGCATAGTGTACACGACGGTAACGCGGGACGCGCTCGCCCGCGCGGGCGCGACGGCCCAGAACACGGAGGGGATAGTCGACTATACCCGTCGCGTCGACGGCGGCCGAGTGGGCATCCTCTTCCGCGAGGAGGAGGGCGGCGTTAAGATATCGTTCCGCGCCGCGGAGGACCTGGACGTCAGCGGCCTCGCCGTCGCCCGGGGCGGCGGCGGCCACCCCGCCGCGGCCGGCTGCTTCGTCGAAGGTTCGCTGGCGGACGTTCAGGAGGCCGTGCTGACCGAGGTGGAGGATTGGCTGCGCCGACGATAGCGGGCCTGGTAAACGTGAACAAAGGCCGAGGGCCGACGTCTCACGACGTCGTCGACATGGCGCGGCGGGCGCTCGGCACCAGGCGCGTGGGCCACGCCGGTACGCTCGACCCGGCGGCGCACGGCGTCCTTCTAATCCTCTTTGGCCGCGTCACCCGGCTCGCGCGCTTCTTCGGCGATTATAGAAAACGGGACCGCGCCGTCGTGAAACTGGGTGCGGAGACGTCGACCGGCGACGACGAGGGCGAAATCCTTTACACGCGGGAAGTCCCCGCCGGGACGTACGACGGCCTGGCCGCGGTGGCGCGCTCGCTCGAGGGTGAAATAGCGCAGGAGGTACCGACCTTCTCCGCCGTCAAGCGCGGCGGCGAGCCGCTCTATAAGAAGGCGCGCCGCGGCGAGGCCGTGGCCGCGCCCACGCGAACGGTTACCGTGTACCGCCTCGAAATCGAGAGCGTAGAGCCGCCGACCTTCACCGCCTTCGTCGAGTGCGGCGGCGGCACCTACGTCCGCGCGCTCGCCCGCGACATAGGCCGCAAGCTGGGCGTGGGCGGCTACCTCGTCGACCTGACGCGCCTCGCCGTGGGGCCTTTCGCCGTCGCGGACGCGCTTCCCCAGGACCGCCTCGCGAACGCGGGTCTGGACGAAGTTCTGGCGGCACCGCACTTCACGGCCGCGGCCGAGCTGTTACCGGAGCTGGCGCTGGCGCGGCTTTCCGCCGCCCAGGTGGAAGACGTCGCACACGGCCGCTTCGTACCGGCGCCGGGGGGCGTGGGCGCGGGTGACGCCGTTCGCCTGCTGGACTCCAGCGGCGAGCTCGTCGGCATCGGCGTCGCCGCGGAGGGCGGCCGCGTCAAGCCGGATGCGGTCTTCGTAAAACCCGGCGAACTCGGGAACGGTTAAATGGGTGCAAAGCGACTCGTAGATCTGCATACGCACAGCTCGTACTCCAGCGACGGCCAATACCCGCCGCCGGAGCTCGTCCGGCTGGCCGAGGAGAAGGGATTGGCCGCGGTGGCGCTGACGGACCACGACGACGTCGGCGGCCTGCCGGCGTTCATGGCCGCAGGCGCCGTGAGCGAAGTCG
>JAZGGY010000374.1:0-8066 GCA_036480675.1 bacterium
GTCTTGCCGAAGCCGACGTCGACGCATACCAGCCGGTCCATGGGTTTGTCGGCGGCCATGTCCCGGGCTACTTCCTCTACGGCGCGCAGCTGGTCCGGCGTCTCGGCGTAGGGGAAGGTCTCGGCGAGTTCCAGCTCCCACGACGGCTCGCCCACGAAGGTATGGCCGGGGCGCGCGGCCCGGGAGGCGTAGATGTCTATCAGCTTGCGCGCGAGCTTCTCGGCCGATTTCTTGGCGCGGGAACGGGCGCGCCGCCAGGAGGCGCCGCCCAACCGGTCGAGGGACCTGGTCTTGGGATCGCCGCCGACGTACTTGTACACGACGCGTAGATTGTAGACCGGGACGTAAAGGCGGTCGCCGCCCTCGTAGGTGAGCATGATGAACTCCTCCCGGTGGTCGCCCACCGGAAGGGTGGCCAGCCCCTCGAACCGCCCCACGCCGTGGTCGGCGTGGACGACGAGGTTGCCGGGCTCGAGGTCGAAGGCGGAGGTTATCTTTACGGCGTCCTCGCCCGGTTCAAAGCGGGGGGCGTGCCGCCGACGCGCTGCGGGCCTGCGTCCCAACACTTGCCTGGCGGGGAAGACGGCCAGGCCGACGTCCTCCCACACGAAGCCCCGCCGGGAGGGTTTGACGTCGTATTGCAGCGGCAGCTCGTCGGCGCGGCCGGCGACGATCTCCCGGAACCGCTCGCCCTGCTCGAAGCGGTCGACGTGCACCACCGCCCGGCCCCGGCGCCCGAACGCGCGCACCTCGTCCACGAACAAATCCAGCCGGCCGGCGAGGTGGTCTACTTCTCGGGCGCGGAAATTGGCGCCTTCCCCCGCCGCGCCGGCCTGCACCGTAAGAACGTTGCCGCCCGCCCGAGCGAAAGCCGCTAAAAATTCGTCGAAATCGATAAAGAGTTCGTCGGGGCGCGGAAAAGAAAAGGAGGGCTTAGCGGGCTCGCCAACCTCCGCCGCGGCCGCGGCGACGCCGTCGGCGTCGTACAGGACCAGCAGCGGCGTCTCCGCGAAGTAGTCGGCGACGGTGGCCGTCTCGCCAAATAGAAAGGGCAAGAGGTTCTCGACGCCGTCGACGTACCGGTGCACGTCCAGCTCTTCGTACGCCTCTTCCGCGGCGTCGTCGCCGAAGCGCGAACGGATAATCCGCACCGCGCGGTTCACGCGCTCGGGGGAAAGGACCACTTCCCGCGTGGGGTAAACCGCGAGCTGATCCAGCTCGCCCGCGCGCCGCTGCGTCCACACGTCGAAACCGCGCACGGACTCTACGTCGTCGCCGAACAGCTCGAGGCGCGCCGGCCCCTCGGCACCCGCCGGGAAGATATCCAGTATCGCGCCGCGGCGCGCGAATTGCGCCGGCCCCTCCACCATACCCACGCGCTCGTAGCCGAGCCACGGCAAGTACCGCTCGAGCTCGGCTAAGTCCAAAGTATCGCCGGCGCGGTACCGCCGGACGGCGCGCCGGAGCGCATCGGGCGGCGCCAACCGCCGCCGGAAAGCCGCGGCCGACGCCACGCACCACGGCCGCCCTTCCGCCAGCGACAAAAGCGCTTTGACGCGCGACGCCGACGTCTCGAGGCTGGGCGACACGGCCTTGAGCGGAACGACGTTGTGCGGCTCGAGCAGCGCGGCCTCCTCGCCGGCGTAACTCTCGCCGTCCGCCGCGAACGCCTCCGCTTGCTCGGCGGTCGGCGTCAACGTCAACACCGGGACGTCGAGCTCGCGGCGCAGCGCGGCGACGAACAACGCCGCGGCGCCGCCGGCGAGGCCGCCAACCGGAACGGTCCGGCCGCGGCCCGCGCGCAACTCGTCCGCGACCTCGCGAAATACGGCGTGGCGGGCGACTTTTTCGCAATAATCCATAGAAATAGGGGCCGGAAAAATTTTGCCCCAATTATAACATATGTTCCGTTTTAACGACTACCCGGGAAACCGCCCGCCCCGGCCTTAACCCTTGACTGGGCAACGCGCTATGTTATGCTTGCGGAACGATGGCTCCTATGAAGCGTCGCATAGCGAAGAATACTACCGCCCTCCTCGCCACCCGGATCATCAACCAGGTGGCGGGCTTTTTACTCGTGGTATACGCCTCGCGGCGGCTGGGGGTCGAGGACTTCGGCAAATATTCCTTCGTCGTCGCCTTCTACCTAGTCTTCGAGTTGATATCCTTCTTCGGCCTGCAGAACTACCTCCCGCGGGAGATAGGCCGGCGGCGGGAGGAGGCCGGGAAGTACTTCGTCCACGCAGCGGTCCTGGTGGGCGGCGCGGCGCTGGTGCTGGTCGCCGTGATGAACGGCGCGGCCGCGGCGTACGGCCTGGGGCGGGATACCTACCTCGCCGCGGTCGTAGCCTCCCTGGCCCTTGTGCCGGCGTCGCTGGGCGCCGCGGCGGAATCCTCCTTCATAGGCATCGAGAAGGCGGAGTTCATAACGCTGCTTGCGTTCGTCAAGCGCACGCTGGTAACGGCCATAAGCATACTGGTCCTGTGGCTCGGGTACGGCGTTGTGGCGCTGCTCGTCGTGCGGGCGGCGGTGGAGTTCGCGTCGGCGTCTTTTTCGGTGCCGCTGTGTCTCTGGCAAACGCGCGCCGGCCGCGTCCGCTTGGATTGGGCGTTCTTGCGGCGATTGCTGCGGGGTGCTATGCCGTTCGCCGGCCTTGCGGTCCTGGCGTCGATATACTGGCGCCTCGACGTCCTCTTGCTGCAGCGGCTGGTGGGGCCCGCCGAAGTCGGCATCTACTCGGCGTCGTATCGTTTGATGTTCCTCCTGACGCTCGTTCCGGAATCCTTCATGAACGCGGTCTACCCCAACATGGCGCGGACGTGGCGCGAGGACCGGCCGCAGTTCGTCCGCCTGGGGGAGCGCTCGCTGCGGTACCTGGTCGCGTTCGCGCTTCCGGCGGCTGTGGGGGCGTACGTCCTGGCCAAGCCGGTGGTCCTGCTTATTTACGAGGCCGACTTCGCGCGTTCGGTAGCGGTGCTCTCCATCCTGATATTCGCCGTTATCCCCATATATATGAACAACGTCTTCTACCGCGCGCTGTTCGCCGCGGAGCAGCAATTAAAAAGCGTCTTCATATTGATTGTGAATATCTTAGTAATGGCGGCGAGCGGGATCTGGCTGATACCGCACTGGGGGGCGGTGGGAGCCGCTGCCGCGCTGCTGATATCGCTGGCGGTGGCCCTGGTCCAGAATTACCTCTTCACATTCGCGCTCGTCTACCGGAGCCGGCTGGGCGGCGCCGCGGCCCGAACGGCCGTCGCGGCCGCGGTGATGGGCGTCGCTTTATGGGCCGTACGGCCTTTCCTGCCCTGGCCCTCGCTTATCGTGATCGGCGCCGGCCTCTACGTACCCCTGTTATTCCTTCTGCACGTGTTGGGGGGCGAGGACGTCGCGGCCATAAAGGAGATCCTCGGCTTCGGCCGCCGCAATCGCGAGGCCGGCTCGACCGGCAAAGGCGAGTAAAAAAAAACTATACTTTCGGCAAAAACTATGATAGCGTAATCCAACGTCAAGGGCCGCGAACGGGCGATGCGACCGATAAATACCTCTTAGGTTATGGCCGAAAACAAAACGACGCTCGAGCCGAGGTGGCTTTGGTACGCGGTTTCTTTTATCCTGCCCGTCGTAGGCATAATCCTGGGCATTATCTACCGCCGCAAAGAAGCGCCCGAAAGTAAAGAGTTCGGCAAAAAAACCACAATCGCGGCCATCATCGGCATTGTAGCTTGTTTAATCTTCTATATTGTTTGGCTATTCGTGCTCGGCGCCGCGGAATGGATGAAATAAGGAAGAATCGATGAGTAACGGCGAAAAACCGCTCGAGCCCGGCTGGTTGTGGTACGGCCTCTCTTTCATAATCCCGATATTAGGAATAATATTGGGCGCTATTTATCTGGGGAAACCTGAACCTGAAAACAAGCGCTTCGGCAAGAACTGCATCATCGCCGCCGTCGTATCTTTCGTCGTGGTAATTTGTTGTGTAATATTATATTTGATATTCGTTTTTGGGTTAATAGGTACCAGTATATTCGGTGCCGCGATGAGTACGTAAATCTCGCAACTATTTATTCCTACGGAGGTATGACGGATGACGAACGGTAACAAACCGCTGGAGCCGAAGGTACTTTGGTACATTCTCTCGTTCATTATCCCTCTGCTCGGCATCATCCTCGGCATTATTTATATGCAGAAGCCCGAGCCGGAGGTAAAAGCTTTCGGCAAGAACTGCCTTATCGCGGCCATCGTCGCGATCATACTGTGCATCCTCTGCTACGTTATCATGTTCGTAGTGGGGCTCGGCGCTAACGTAATGGGTTAGCGTTTCGGTTTTAACGCCGCCCGGCTCTAAACGGGTCGGGCGGCGTCTTACGTTAAGGGCGACCCCGCCCGGTTACCCAAAGGCCGCGAAGACGGAGGTGTCGCACTATGGCCGACGGCGAGAGGCCCCCGGAGCCACGGTGGCTTTTTTACATATTGTCTTTTATCGTTCCCTTGGCCGGCTTCATAATCGGCGCTATCTACATGAGCAAGGCCGACCCGGCGTGTAAGAAGTTCGGCAAAAACTGCCTTATCGCAGCCGTGGCCGCTATCGTCGCCTGCTGCCTTTGTTATGTCCTATACTTCGTCGGCGTCTTCGGCATCATCGGCCTGAGCGGCGGGTTCTCCTAAACCGGAGTCCACCCACGTAAAAAAAGAAGCCGGCTCATACGAGCCGGCTTTTCGCACGTCTTTATCTATCTTTCGGCGACTACGGCATCCGTAGCGGTCGCGAAAAGGTCCGCAACTTAAAACGACAAGCCGAGCGACATCGTGTGCGCGGCCTCGGCTGTGAAGTCCTCCTCCACGTAGGCGTAATCGAAGCCGACGGCGTAGCCGCCCCGCGGCAGCACCACCGCCGCCCCCAGCGTCGGCGCGCCGTCGTTCAGGCCCGCCCGCAGCGCGACGCGCTCGTCCAGCCAGTACTCCGCGCCGCCGCGGTACCGCCAGCTCTCCCCCTGGCCGACGTCCGCCTGGAACACCAACAGCAGTTTCTCCTGGGGCCGCAGGCCGAAGCCCAGCAGCGCGCGCGTCGGCACGTCCTCATCCGGCCCGGTCTCCGTCTTCTCCCAGCGGATGCCGGTGGCGACGTCGCGAACCGCCGCCGCCGCGGTGACCCACTCCCAAGGCGTTACGCGGACGCCGGCGTCCAGGCCGTAACCGGAGGCGCGGCCTTCCCCGAGCTCGGAGTAGTAAAACCGCCCCGCCACGCCGGCCTGTATCCAATCGAGGACCACCGGCCGGCCGAAGCCGAAAATGAACAGGTTCTGCGAGTTGTCGATTTCTTCCGTCGGGTTGCCGGCGTAGTTCCGGCCTACGAGGTCGCTTACCGACGCGTTGGTCCAGGAGACGCCCACGCCGGACCCGGCGATGAGCGGCCGGCCGTACCCGAGCTCTATTATCCGCCGGTCGAACGACAGCGCCCGGTAGGTCGACGCGAGTTCGTTGCCGTCGACGGTCGCCAGCGCCGCCGGGTTATAATATATCGTCGGTAAACGGTCCAGCGCCACGCCGGCGCCGCCCAGCGCCAGCGAGCGGCCGTCCCCCGCCATAAGGGCGAACGCCCCCGGGAGGCCGCCGTCGCCGTGGTCCCGCGCCGCGGCTGCCGAAGCCAAGACCGCGCACGCGATTATTAAAACCGTATATCTCGATTTCATATCGGGCCGCCTCCCCCTCAGTTGAGGACGACGAATTTGCCGCGCGCCGCGGCCTCGCCGCCCACCTCGAGCGTGAAGAAATAAATGCCGTTGGCCGCGGGCGTACCGTCCTCGCGCGCGCCGCGCCAGTATTCGTCGATGCGGTCGCCCGGGCCCCGATACTCGTGGTTCACCAGGCGCTTCACGCGACGGCCGGCGAAGTCGTATATATCCAGCGTGACCGTCCCGCCGTACGCCAGGCCATACCGTATCGTCATGAAGCCGTCCCGGTTTCGCGCAAAGGGGCTCGGGAAGGCGAAAGCCTTGAGGAGGTCCGCCCGGCCGGCGGGGGGCGTTAACTCTATCTTGCGCCACGTCGCGCCGCTGTCTTTTGAGAAGCCGAGGCCGAAGTCGGTCCCGGCCCATACCTCCGTCTCGGAGGCCGCGGCGACCGTCGTAACGAACGGCGTCGGCAGGCCGGCCTCGACGCCGTAGTTCTCCCACGTCGCGCCGCCGTCGCGCGAGCGGCTGACGCCGCCCGGCGTCCCGGTGTACGCGTACGTACCGGCCCACACCCAGGGGCCCGCGGACGCCAGGCCGTAGGCGGTGTGGGAGCCGAGGCCCTGCGCCATGCTGTAATTAAACCACGTCGCGCCGCCGTCTTCCGACTTGAAGACGCCGTTGCCTAATATTTCGGGTTTGAACGGGTTCGCCGGCGCGGTCCCGACCCAGACGACGTCGCGGCCGCCCACGTTCTGGATATCTACCACCACGGCGAAGCCGAACATACCCTGCGGCGCGCCGTAGAAGGTCCAGCTCGTGCCGTTGTCCGCCGATTTGAAGACGCCCTGCTCGCTCAATAAAGGTTGTGAACCGGGCTCCTCCGGATTATATTCCGGGTTGGGGTATGTTATTTCGGCGGCGGCCCATATAAGGTCGCCGCGTTTGGCCAGCGAGTAAAAATGACGGGCGTCCCGGCCCTTCCGGTCCTTGGGAATTATCAGCTCCCACGTCTTGCCGTTATCGTTGGACTTGCCGATGCCGCCGTTCCACAGCGCCACCCACACGACGCCGTCGTCGTCGACGACGACGTCCCAGGCGAGCTCGCCCCGCCCGTCGGCCGGAAGGCCGTTTCTCTTCCCGTAAACGTACCACCGGCCCGCGGCGGCGTCGTAGTGAGCCAACCCCCTACCCTCCAAGGTGTAACTCCCGAAGCCGAGGTCGATAAACTCGATGCACGAGGCCCAGATGTCGCCCTTGTAGGTGGCGACGGCGACGACGTCGCTCGAGGGCAGGCCGTCCCCCTGGCGGTACGTGCGCCACCTCGAGCCTCGGTCGCGCGTCACGCCCAGGCCGTCGACGGTCGCGACCCACGCGGCGGCGCCGTCCACCCAGATGTCCTGGACGACGTCGGACATGCGCGGTACGCCGCCCTCGTCGGCGCCCGCCTCGGCGGCCGCCAACTCGGCCGCGAGCCATGAGCGCTTCACCGTCGCGCCGGCGGCCGTCGCGACGACCAACGCCGTGCAGGCACATAAAATAAAGATTTTCCTCAACGCTACCATCCCCTTATGTTTCGCGCTAACTTTCGGGCGGGAGCGACGCAGCCGCGCGCTCGCGCTTCGCCCGGCGCCTCTTGTCGCGGGCCCGGACGGCCGCGAACGCGCCAGCGTAACACAGCGCCGCGGTCGCCGTCGCGATTATCAAATTGCCCAAAAAATACACGTACGTCGTCCGCGAAAGCGCCCACACGTACTTCTCGCTGCGGACCAGGCCGTAGACGGCGTGCCAATCGGTCCCGGTGAAGGCGGCGCCCAACATCGCCGACGCGCACCAGAAGATAGGCGACGTGAGCGGGTTCATAATCGCCGCGCCCGCCAGCGCGCCGGCCTTGTTGAACCGGAATATCCACGCCAGAAAGTACGCCACCGGCCCGGCCAGGCCGAAGGTGGGAAAGACGCCCAGCCACACGCCCACCGCGACGCCCGAAGCCACCTGGTGCGGCGACGCGTTGACGCGCACGACGCGGACGAACAGAAGCTTCGCCAGGCGGCCCAGCCTTCGCCAAAAGTTCTTAGGCCGTGCGTGCCGTGGCCTCCGAAACCAACGAGTACGCAAGTATTATAACGCCGACGCGCCCGAAGCGCAACTACTCCGGGAAGATGCCGAAGTAGTCCTCGGGCTCGTGGCGAATCCTCCTGACCAGCGCGTTCAGCAGCTTGTAAATCTCCATAAAGACGAGCGGCAAGGCCGAGATGGCGAGCATCAACCCCCAATCGCGCAGCGACAGCGGCACGGTGTGGAAGATGGGCTGCAGGAACGGGATGTACACGATGCCCAGGTGCAGCAGTAGCGAAAAAGCGACGGCGTACAATAGCCACGGCTTGGAGAAG
>JAZGGY010000375.1:0-3171 GCA_036480675.1 bacterium
ACCTTCTTGGCGCCGGCCACTTCCTCGGGTGCGACGGCGCCGGTGTCGCGGAGCATGGCCAGCGCCCGCCGCGACGCGTCGAACTCGACGGGCAACGTCACGAGCTGGAATACCACCGCGAACGCGTACAAGATTATCGCGACGTTAATTAAGAAACCCCACCGAAAGATAAAGCCGCCGATGAGCAGCGGGATGAAGAGCTGCGAGCCGAAATTGGCGACCGGCAGTATCGCATTTCGAACCGTGAGGAAGGCGTATCCGTCGCGGCGCTGGGTGGCGTGACCGACCTCGTGGGCGGCGACGCCGTAGGCCGCGATGCTCGGGCTGCGCGCCACGCCCGCGGAGAGACGCAGCGTGTTCGAGCGCGGGTCGTAGTGGTCCGTCAGCGAGCCGCCTACTTCCTCGAGGCCGACGCCGCCGAGCTTCTCGCGCTGCAGCAGGAGCGCCCCCACTTTCGCGCCCGGCAGGCCCGCCGCCGCGTCCTCCCGAGCGTACTTCTTATAAGTCGACCGAACCTTCCACTGGGCGTAAAAGCCCAACAGAATCACCGGTATCAACATTAAGTACGTCGGGTCGAGGTAAGCGTACAGCGGGTACCACATACGTTTTCACCTTGACGTGGTACTACGTCGCTACAAACGCCGCCAGGTTGCCGGTCCCGTCAACTAATCGGACTTTCGCGAAGACGTTGCCCAGGCCCTCGTAATCTTTCATCGGCACGCGCAAATAATTATCGGTTAAGGCGACCGCGGCGACGCGGCGGTCGCGCCGCTCCTCAACCAACGCGACCCGGACCGCTCCCGCGAACCGTCGCTCGTACGAGCGTCGCTTTGCCGCGGCGAGCTCGCGCAGTAACGCGGCGCGCCGTTCGCGCTCGTCGGGAGGGACCCGGTCGGCCATGGCCGCGGCGTCGGTCCCGGGCCGCGGCGAGTACGGGAAGACGTGTAGGTACGCGAACGGGATCTCCTCCACCAGGGCGCAGGTCTTCTCGAACGCCGCCGCGTCCTCGCCGGGAAGGCCCGCGATTACGTCCGCGCCGATGGCTACGTCGCCGACCCGCTCGAGCAGCTCGAGGCACAGGCGACGGTAATCGGCCGCCCGGTACCGCCGCCGCATCCGACGCAATACGCCGTCGTCCGCGGATTGCAGCGGTAAGTGGACGTGGGGACATACGCGGCCGCCGGCGGCCAGCTCGCGTACTAGCGCCGGTTCGAAATCGGATACGTCTACCGACGAAAGGCGCAGGCGAAAATCGCCGGGCAGCGCCGACAGCTCGCCGAGTAAGGCCGCCAGCGAACGGCGGCCGCCGTCGTCGCGGCCGTACGAGCCCAGGTCCACGCCCACCAGCACGACTTCCTTGACGCCGGCCGACGCGGCGTCGCGTACGTCGGCGACTACGTCGCGGGCCGGCCGGCTTCGGCTCGGCCCCCGCGCCACGACGACGACGCAGTAGGCGCACGCGTGGTCGCAGCCGTCCTGGACTTTGAGGAAGAGCCTGGTCTTGTCCGCAAACCGCGTTACGCGCCGCCCGGGCGCCGCGGCGCGCACGCCCGCCTCGCCCGCAATGAGGGCCGGTATCCGCTCCTTGTCGTCGTTGGGGACGACGACCACGTTCGGCCCGAGAGGCGTAAAAACCTCGGGCGCGAGGTCCGCGTAGCAGCCGGTAACGACGACGCGCGCTCCCGGCCGCTCGCGGCAGACGCGCCGCACGAGCTGCCGCGACTTGTAGTCGCTGCGGTGCGTTACGGTGCAGGTATTGACGACGTAGTAATCCGCCGGGCCGTCGAACGGGACGGCGCGAAAGCCGGCGTCTTCGACGCCGGCGCGCACGGCTTCGGTCTCGTATTGATTGAGCTTGCAGCCGAGCGTTTTGAAAGCGACGGTCGGCATAGTGAAAGTCCCCGGAGATTTACCAGGTGAAGAAACCGGGTACGCAGGTCAGGAGTATGCCGATGAATACAACGATGAGGCCTACGACTCCCGCCGGCGGCCCTACTAACCGCAGCACTTTGACCTTCGAGACCTGGCCGAGCCAAAAGCCGCCCACCAACGTGACCAAACCGAGCAGGACTACGAGGAGATATTGATACTCGATCATAAGCCATCCCTTTCGGTTGCTGTTTTGGAAATTATAACAGAAATCTAGTCGACCAGTACGAAAAAATCCCGACCCAACCACGCGCCGTCGGCGCCGCGGAAGGTGAACTCGACGCGGCGCACGCCGTCCGGTATTTTTAGAAGCGGCGCGCGGAAGAAGGCCGCCGGCCCGGCCACGACCGCGGTCGCGGGCGCAAGCTCCCTCTTGCCGGGCCGCTGCCACCCGTCGACGCCGAAGTACACCTCTCCGGTACGCGGCCACTCCACGACCAGGAGGTCCCCCACTTTCAACGAGATCCTCTCGTCGGGCCGCCAGACGACGCGGCGGGGCGCGATGGCCTCGGTCAACGCGGCGGGCGGCTCGTCGCCGAGCGCGCGGTACGCCGCGGCCACGTTCTCCCGGAACAGGCGGTCGAACTCCTCGTCCGCGCCGCCGCCCTGGTCGTCGCCGTACCACCAGAACCAGTCGCTCGCCTCCGCCGCCAGAAGGAGCTCGCGCGCCTCCTCCTTCGCCGCCTCCGGCGCGGAGGAACGCTCGAGCGCGCCGCGGGCATATCCCAAAAGTTCCCAGGCGCGGTTCTCCTCCGGTTCGCCCACCCACGTCCCGAGGTCGTTGCCCGGAAGCGAGCCGGCCTCGTCGATCCACGAGGCGCAGGCCAGCGGCCGCAAGTGGTCGAGCGTGAGGGGCGGATGGGGCGCGACTCCCCTCTCGGCAGCGCCGGCGAGATATTCGGCGAACGTCACGGCCCGAGCCACGCCGCCCCGGGCCAGGCGGCTATACAATTCCCTCAGGAACGACACCCCCTGGCGACGGTACGCGCCCCAAGCGTTCTCGCCGTCCAGGATAACGCAAGCCAGCGCGTCGTGGACGGAGCGCGCCCGCGCCGCCGCCAGGAACGAACTTAAGTTTTCATAGAAGTCGGCCGCGGCCGCCGACGCGTCGGGCCAACGTTGATATTCGAAACCTATGGCGTCGGACAAGCCACGGTGGCGGAAGAATATCGCCAGCTCGCCGTCGCCCACGCGGTACGGCTGCGACAACAGCTCCGGGCGGCCCGGCTCGTAATCGCGCCC
>JAZGGY010000376.1:0-17434 GCA_036480675.1 bacterium
ACGGGGCAACGCACAGCGCGAGAACCGCGAAAGCTAAGACAGCCTGTTTCACCCGTTAACACCCCTTTCGTTAGGAGTATTTTTGCGCCGGGGCTCGTAAAAACCCTTAACCGTGCTTGAGCCGTCCGGCTAAGTTCAGCGGCTTATTCAAAAGTCGGTTCTTTGTCCGCGCCGTGGAGCAACGGCGTGATCTTCATTTTGCGAGCTTTCTCTATGTTGTTGCGCTTTTCGTGAAGGTCCGCGTGTAGAGCGCGAAGCTCGTCGATTTTCTTTACGGCCTTTTCGTATTCGGCCTTGTACGCCGCGGCGGCCGAGGCCGCTTTCGCCAGTCGGTCTTCGCCTTCTTGTTTCTGCATTTTGGCGTCGTAGTACGAGTTAAGCAATTCTTTACTGGGGCCGCAACCCAGCGAGAGGAAACCTAGAAGGAAAGCTCCAAGGACACTAAGCGTGATAACCTTTTTCATCCTGGCGGTTCACCTCCCTTCAAGAGCTTGAGGGAAAAGCACCACGATTTATTATTCGTATGCGCCAAGGTATTTGCCACCTTTGGCTTGCTCCTTGCCCGACCTTATAATAGAAAGGGATTTTCCTTGTCAAGTAAAAAAAACGGGGCCGGGTAAAACCCCGGCCTTTAGTTTTGCGCGCCCTACGTGTTTCGGGGCCGGTCCCAGCGTAAGGTCCGCCCCGGGGCGTTTTCGATCTATCGGTCGTCGTGCCCGGCGCCGGCGGTATATCGAGGGAGAGAGCCGGTACCGGTATCGGCGGGAACTTGACATAGCATGCGAAATATGTTATAAGTATTGCTTAACAAAGGAAATATTATGTTTGCCATTGTTCGTTTCAAGGACCGACAATACCGTTTACGCGAGGGCGACGTCGTGGCGTTTGATAAGTTCGACGCCGACGTCGGTTCCCGCCTCGAGCTGGACGAGGTCTTGATGGCCGGCGACGAGGGAGGCGCCGACGTCGGCAATCCCGTGCTGGACGGCGCCCGCGTTACCGCCGAGGTCGTAGGCCACGGACGCAGGCCGAAGTTGGAGGTTTTTAAGTTTAAACGCCGTAAAAACTATAAAAGGTTGCGCGGCCACCGGCAGCCATATACGTTGGTAAAGGTTTTATCGGTTACTAAGCGGTGACTAAATTCCGGCTCGCGGCCGGTCGTAATATCGGAGGCAAGAAATGGCCCACAAAAAATCAGGCGGCTCATCCCGTAACGGGCGCGACAGCCCCGGCCAGCGCCTTGGCCTGAAGGCGTTCGGCGGCGAATTTGTTACCGCCGGCTCAATAATAATCCGACAGCACGGTACCAGTTTTTACCCGGGTGAAAACGTGGGCTTAGGCAAAGATTATACGCTTTTCGCTAAAGCCGACGGCCGCGTGAGATTCGTCACGCGGAAAAAGCGGCGCGAAGTCCACGTCGTAGCCCAGGTCTAGACGAGTACGCATAATATCGTTCGAAACCACGGGATATCCCGGCGGGTTAAAAAGCGCTTAGCGTCACGGCGTCGATACACTCGCCGGGTTTGTTGTGTTTATTGACGAAATTGAGCTCGACGTCCTGGGGGGAGACGGCGGCGACGGCGCCGTATCGTTCCGACGCGAGCGGTTTGTACCGCGGGGCGGCCCGGACGGCGGCGACGGCGGCCGCGGCGGGTCGGTCTACGCCGTCGGCGACGCGGCGTTGCGCACGCTCAATCACTTCGCCGGCGTGGAGGTTGTCGCGGGCGGGCGGGGTGGCGACGGCGCCGGCCGGAAACGGGCCGGCCGCGCCGGCGAAAATCGAAGGATACGGCTGCCGTTGGGGACGGATATTAAGACGGCGGAAGGCGACGCGCTGGGGGAGATAGTCGAGGGGGGCGAAGAGCTGTTGTTGTCCCGCGGCGGCCGGGGAGGCCGGGGTAACGTCCGGTTCGCGACGCCCACGCTTCAAATACCCCGTTACGCCGAAAAGGGCCGGGCGGGGCAGGTACGGCGCGTACGCTTTACGTTGAAGATAATCGCGGACGTCGCCCTGGTAGGGCCTCCGAACGCGGGCAAGTCGTCGCTGCTGGCGGCGATGAGCACGGCGCGTCCCAAAGTGGCGCCGTACCCTTTTACGACGCTGGCTCCCCAACTCGGCGTCGTGGAAGTAACGCCTGCGGAAGCTTTCGCAATAATCGAAGTCCCGGGCTTGCTCGAGGGCGCGGCCGAGGGGCGCGGCTTGGGTTTGGATTTTCTGAGACACGTAGAACGGGCGAAGGTGTTGGCGGTGGTCGTCGACGTCGCCGGCGCGGGGCCCGTCGACGATTACGCGACGGTTATGGCCGAACTCGGCTTTTTCGACGCGGACCTGACGTCGCGGGTGAGGCTTGTGGTCGCGGCCAAAGTAGATTTGCCGCACGCCGAGGGGGCGGTGGAAGAACTCCGGGCGGCCGCCGACGCGGACGTAATGGCGACGTCGGCCGTTACGGGCGAGGGCGTAACGGCGTTGAAAAACGCTATTTGGGAAATAGTGAAAAATTATGATCATTCAAGGGCTTAATCTCGAAGTAAATGTCGCCAACGAGCGGTACCACGTCCAGACGGAGAACGTCGGCGATAACTTGATAACGCTGATTTTCAAGGGCGGCGCCGTCGTGGCGCGGGCCAAACAACAAATCGGCGCGTTGGAGGGCCCCGACAGAACCGAGAAACTACGCCGCCTCATGCAGAGCCAACATGAGTTGATGATAAATAAACTGCGGGAAGGCGAGTTGGTCCCGATATCGGTGGAAGAACAGCGCCAGGTGGACCGGGAAGAAAAAGACCTCATCGCAAAATTTCTGGAGGAATGGGCCGAAGAAGAATAGATGCCTTGTCGCGTGCGCGGCCGCCCGGGGGGCGGTTTTTTATTAACCCAGGCCGCCAAAGGTCGCGTAGCCGCCGCGGCCGGGCCGGGCGTTCGGGGAAAGACGGTTCCGGTTGTGTCGGCGCCGTAATGGGTTTATAATAGCGTTGGCTTATAATTTACGGGAGCAAGCGTGCGTCTTTTGATTATCGCGTCGGAGGTACCGTACCCGCCCACGGATTCAAACCGCGCGGTGGTTTTTAACCTCCTCCGCCATTTCCGCGACAAACACGACGTTACTTTACTCGCCATGACGTCCGGCGACGCGCCCGAGGACGTCGCGGTCGTCCGGGGTATGGTGCACGAACTGGTGCTCGTCGAGCACGAAATTTCGAAGACGCGACTTCGGCGATTGTGGAGTATGTTAACCGTTTGGCCTTTCGGCGTATTATTGTACCGCAACCGTTGTTTCGCTTCGGCCTTGGAGCGGTTGCTCTACCGGAAGCGTTTCGACGTTATAATAGGGGGCCATATCAATATGGCCCAGTACACGCTCGAGGTCCAACGTACGCCCAAAATTATCGCGCCCTTGGACGCGATATCGCTTTATTATAAGCGCCGGCTCGGCCTACCACTCGACCCCGCGTCGTTCGTTTACTGCTTATTGCAATATTGGAAGGTCCGGCGGTACGAGAAGCGGACGTACCCTCGTTACGACGCCTGCGTGTTGGTAGCGCGCCGCGACGCCGAGGTTATCCGCGAGCTATGCCCCGGCCTCCCCATTTACTTCGCCCCCTCGGGTACCGATATCCCGCCCGACAAGGAAGTGGCGATAGAGCCTGGTTCGATCGCGTTCTCGGGCGTTATGGATTATCCCCCCAACGTCGACGCCGCGGCGTATTTTGCGAACGAGATATTCCCGTTGGTACGGCGGGAAATCCCGGAGGCGAAGTTCCACGTAGTGGGCAAGAACCCGAACGCCGAAGTCCTGTCGTTGGGCCGGCGCGACGGCATCGTCGTCACCGGGACCGTTCCGGACGTTAAGGAGTACTTAAGACACGTACAGGTTTATATATGTCCCATGCGGCTCGGCGCTGGTATGAAGATGAAGGTGTTGGAAGCGATGGCCGTATCTTTGCCCGTGGTTTCAACTACCCGCGGCGCGGAGGGTATGGACTTCGTCGCGGGGCGGGAATTTATCGCCGCCGACGAGCCGGGCGAGTTCGCCTCGGCGGTCGTCCGCCTTTTGGGCGACGGGAGTTTACGCGAGGAATACGGCCGGTGGGGCCGCCGGGCGGTGGAGCGCAGCTACACGTGGGAAGCCCACGCCGGGGCGTGGGAAGAGATAATTAATTCCGTCGCCGCCGTGAAGAGGTACTAACCGCGGCGACGCGTCACTCGACGTTTTGAACCTGCTCGCGGATTTGCTCGAGCAGGTCTTTTATTTCTATGACCGTAGACGCTATGTGGGCGTCTTGGGCCTTGGCCGCGACGGTATTGGCCTCGCGGTTCATTTCTATCGTCAAGAAGTCGAGGCGACGTCCCACCCGGCCACCGCTGGCGGCGGCGTCGGCGAAAGCGCGAAGGTGGGCCCGGGTGCGAACGATTTCCTCGCTGACATCGGCCTTCTCGGCGAACAGAGCTACTTCCGCCTCGAGGCGCGATTCGTCAATCGAAGCGTTTAAGGCTAGCTCGGCGGCCCGCGCCGCGAGCTTGTCCCGGTAGGCGGCGGTTACTTCCGGCGCGCGCGCGGCTACGTCGTCAATCAGCTGTTCTACCCGCCGCAGCCGCTCGTCGAGGTCCGCGGCCAATTTCGCCCCCTCCGCCTCGCGCATCTCGACGACGTGCGTCAGCGCGGCTTCAAGGGCGGCTACGACGCTTTCGGTAAACGCGCCTTCGTCGCGTGCTTCTTCCTCCACAATCAGGAACGATTCCGAAGAAGTCAACGCGTCCAAAGGGAAATTGCCCTTTAAACCCAGCGCGTACCGTAGCCGCTCGAACTCGTTTACGTATTCGCGGGCGAGCTCGACGTCGGCGGCAACGCGTTTGGCCGTCGGCGTCGTACCTCGTACGGCCACGTTCAGGTGTACGGAACCCCGGGCGAGTTTTTCGCCCACCAGGCGCCGGATTTTAAGTTCCAACGAGCCGTACTCGCGCAAGCCTCGTACGGCAACGTCGAGGTGCCGGCTATTTACGGTCGTGACTTCGACAATAACGGAACCGTCGCCGTAGGGCGCTTCGCCGCGGCCGAATCCGGTCATCGATTTCAACATAGGGAACCTCTCGTTAGCCTTTTCATACTATCACTACGGCGGCGGCAACGCAAGGGTATACCGCGCCGCGTTTTACCTTCAACCGGCGCCTGATTTGTGTTAATATAAGCTCCGGCTTATGAAAACCGCCATTATCGATTACGACCTCCCCCGCCAACTCATTGCCCAGGAACCGGCTCCCGAGCGGGATGGGGCCCGGCTTATGGCGTGCCGGCGGGAGGGGGGAGCTCCTTCTCACCGCTCGGTCGCCGATTTTCCCGGGTTATTGCGGCCCGGCGACGTTTTAGTCGTAAACGACACGTCCGTTTACCCGGCGCGCCTGCCGGGTTTGCTCGACGGCGCCGAGGCCGAGCTGTTGCTGCTCAAGAAATTAGCTCCCGGCCGGTACCGGGCGTTGGCCCGGCCGGCGCGGCGAGCCGGAGTGGGCGCGCGATTTACCTTTGGCGGCGACGGCTTACGTGCCGAGGTAGTCGGCGTGCTGGCGGGCCCGGAACGCATCGTCGAGTTTTTCGGCGTCGACGACGTGGAGGCGGCCGTAGACGCCGCCGGCAGCGTTCCGTTGCCGCCGTATATTAAAAGGCCGGCGGGTCCTACCGCCCGGGACGCCGAAAGGTACCAGACGGTGTATGCCAAGCGCCGCGGGTCCGCGGCGGCTCCTACCGCGGGGCTGCACTTCACGCGCGCCATGCTGGAGGAAATTCGCGCGGCCGGGGTCGACGTAGTAGAAATAACGCTCCATATATCGTACGGCACGTTCAAACCCATCCGCGCTGAGGCTTTCGAAGAGTACGAGATGGAACGTGAGGAGATGAACGTCAACCGCTCGGCGGCGCGAGCGATAAGCGCCGCAAAGCTGGAGGGTCGGCGCGTCGTCGCGGTCGGCACGACGGTCGTCAGGGCGCTCGAGACGGCGGTTGATGATAGCGGCGTCGTCGCGCCCTTTCGCGGCGAGACGACGTTGTTTATCCACCCCGGGTACCGTTTCAAACTCGTAGACGCGTTGCTGACGAATTTCCACTTACCGCGCTCGAGTTTGCTCGCCCTGGTTGCCGCCTTCGCGGGCGTCGAGAACGTCTTGGGCTGGTACGCCGCCGCCGTCGAGGAAGGTTACCGTTTTTACTCGTACGGCGACGCGATGTTTATATATTAAGGAGCGGATATCGTGAGTAACATCTTGAAAATTGCCGGCGTAGGGATCCTGGTCGTCGCTTCCGTCGTATGCTTTGCGTTGGGCCTGGTGTGGCCGGGGGTCGTTCTGGTGGTTCTAACGGTCGTCGTCTTCGTTTGGGCCGCGTTTACTTTCCAGAGGCCGGTGTTGAAAGTGAGAAGCGCCGAGCTGACGTTGAAGCTCCTCGACGCCGACGGTAAAGTAGCCCATTTCGAAAAGAAGCAGGAGCTAATACCGACCGGTAAACCGCTCGCCGATATTCGCGACAGGAACCTATTTACTAAGGGACGTTTGGACGATTTCGACGTCGCCCCGGGCGAAATAGGCGAGAGGATGAGCGTCGGGAAATATTATATTATCAAGGTGGTATTTAAACCGCCCCTCGCGCCTGGTGTGCCGGTTTCGCGTAGGGTGGCGTACAATATATACGAGGCGTTCACCAGCGACGACGTTTCGTTTATGTTCGTAGGCGATTACCCGACGGACGACGTGGTGTTTCGTGTCGAGTTCCCGCCGGGGCGATTGCCACACAGCGCGCGGGCGTACGTCAAGAGAGAGAACCGCGCTCCCAAACCGGCGGACCTGGGCCGCTCGGCCGATGGCGCCGTGCTCGAATGGCACGTCGGCCGGATGAGGGCCGGCGCGCAGTATTACGTGGAATGGACGTGGTAGCGCGATTGGCGGAGGTTATTCCGCCGCGACGCCGGTGGGCTTGTTAACTCGTTTAATAGTTATGAGCTTCTCGGTCAAAGGGGAATAGCAGACTATTTCTTCCGCCTCGTCGTACGCGACCCACAACCTGCCGCCGCCGTCGACGTCGAGGGCGGCCACGCTATCCGGTTCCGGGATGGAACCGGTTATTTTTTCGGCGTCGGCCGATATTTTCAAGATCCCCGCGTAGTGGGTCGCGACCCAAACGTTTCCCCGCGCGTCGTCGACCGCGAGTTGGATGGGTAGTTCGACGCCGGTAACCCTCCTCTTTAGCCGCCCCTCCCGGTTTATGGCGAAGACCCTGTTGTTGCGGTAGTCGGCTACCCACACAAGTTCGCGGGTCGCGTCGTAGGCCAACGCCCGGGCCTCATTAACGCCGCTCATGTTCCGCTTGGTTTCGCATTCCGGCCCGACCAGGCTGAGCGTCCTGATGCCGCCGGCTACCCACGCATTGCAATCGCCCAAGGCGGCCACCGCGAACGGCTCGTGGAAGGAGGCGGAGCGGAAGACCTCGTTCCCTTCCACGTCGTACTTTGCCACCTGATGGCCGTAGAAGTCGGCGACCCAAACCGAGCCGTCTCCCGCGTCGAGCGAGAGCGACGGTTCTATGGGCCGCTTCTCGAGGCGGTAGAGGCGAAGGTCGCTCGTACCTATGGCCGGAGCGTGGGCCGCGCCGGGGATGCGGAAGGCTTCTTTTCCCGCGTCGACGTCGAAGCAGACCAGGCTGTAATCGTACGCGTCGAGGAACCACAAGCGGCCGCGCTCCACGTCCAACGCCAGCGAAATAGGCCGGCGGTAGTTATCGTAGGTGCGGACGTGCTCGCCCTCGTTCGAATACCGGCCGAGGCCGCCTTCGTAACCTACCCACACCGCCGCCTGTGCTAATCCGGCGGCGATAAGGGTGATTATCGTCACTCGACGCATACCATTCTATTTTAAGAGCGCAGCGGGCCGCCGTCAATTATTTTCTTGTAGGATTATTTCGCGAAGACGCGCGACAAATTGATTGAGGTAATATAAATTGTGAAGGGATACGAGGCGCCCGGCGAGGTGTTCGCCCGCAAGGAAGAGGTGGCGGAGGTAAGCGCGGCTGAAGTGCCGGCAGGTATAGCAGCCGCAGCCTTCGTCGAGGGGGCGCTCGTCATCCCGGTACGACGATTGGCGAACGTTCGCGCGGCCTTCAACGACGAGCGCCGTCCCGTGCCGTCCTTCCCGAGTGGGCACGACGCAGTCGAACAGGTCGACGCCCGCCGCTACCGCCGCCGCGATGTCTTCGGGGCGCCCCACGCCCATAAGGTAACGTATTTTATTGCGGGGGAGTAACGAAGCCGTAAATGCGGCGTACTCGGCGGTCTGGGCCGGTTCCTCGCCGACCGAAACGCCGCCGACGGCATAACCGAAGAAGTCCATCGCGACGAGTTCGGCCGCGCTGCGCTCGCGCAGGTTTTTGAAGAGCGCGCCCTGGACGATACCCAGCAGCTTTTGCGAGGACGAGCCGTGCGCCTCGCGGCAGCGCGCCGCCCACGCCGTCGTGAGGGCGACCGCCTTTTCGGCCTCTTTGCGGCCGGTGGGGTAAGAGGTACAATAGTCGAAGGCCATTATAAGGTCCGCGCCCAGTTGCTCCTGGATGCGGGTTGCGACCTCGGGCGTGAGCCGTAGCAGCTGTCCGTCGACGTGGGAGCGGAAGGTCACGCCGTCGTCGTCTACGTCGCGCAGCGGCGCGAGGGAGTGGATTTGGAAACCGCCCGAGTCTGTAAGGATGACGCCCGGCCACGACATGAATTGGTGGAGGCCGCCCAGCGCCGCCACGACTTCAGCGCCGGGACGAACGTACAGGTGGTACGCGTTCGCGACCAAGATACTCGTACCGACGGCCTGTAGCTCTTCCGGCGTAAGGAGTTTAGCGACAGCCTGGGTGGCCACCGGCATAAATGCGGGGGTTTTTACGACGCCGTGGGGGGTCGTCAACAGGCCGGCGCGGCCCGCCGGGCCTGCGGCTTCGACCTCGAACGAGAACGCTTGGGACATGGGCGCGCTTTACGTCCCCTCGTGGGTTCGTATGGACGGGAGGTCTCTTTCGAAGAGTTGGCTCACGAGTCGTACTAATAGCGACGCGCCCTTGCGGGTGAGCGCCAGGAGCTTATCGAATTCGGCGTTGGCGAAAGGTCTTTCTTCGGCGGATGCTTGGATTTCTACCAGGCGGTCCGAAGCCGTGATGGCGCAGTTCATATCGACCGCGGCGATGCTGTCCTCGGCGTAAGCCAGGTCGAGCAGCGGCCGGCCGCCGACGATGCCCGCGGATACTCCGACGACGACTTCGGCAAGCGGGAGTTGGCCGCTTCCATCTAGAATATGCGCCGTCGCGAGGGCGTCGCGGAGCGCGACGTAGCCGCCGGTGATAGCCGCGGCGCGGGTTCCGCCGTCGGCCTGGATGACGTCGCAGTCGACGACGACGCGCCGGTCTCCCAGCGCCGGCAGATCCGTTACGGCGCGCAGGCACCGGCCTACGAGCCGCTGTATTTCCATCGTGCGCCCCGGCGGCCGGGAGCCCCGGCCTTCGCGAAAAGATCTTGTGTGCGTGGCCCGGGGCAACATAGAATATTCGGCGGTGACCCAGCCCCGGCCGGCCCCTTCGAGCCAATTAGGGACGCCGGCCTCCACCGAGGCGGCGCAGATGACTTTAGTATCGCCAACCTCGATCAGGCACGAGCCTTCGGGGTGCTTTATATACCCCCGGGATATTTTAACGGGCCGTAGCTGGTCTGGTCGGCGACCGTCGGGGCGGGGTTTGTCTACGGGCATGAGAACCTCGTTCCGTTTTCGCGCGCGAACCTTCTAAGGAGGTAAAAAATGAAGGCCGAAGTCTACATGGTCAAAGGGTTGTCCTTCGTCGGTAAATCCGATTCCAATCACTGGCTCGCGATGGATGGGCCACCCGAGCTGCGGGGAGCCGCGGCTGCGTCCAAGCCTTTGGAATTATTCCTAATAGGCCTCGCCGGCTGCACGGGCATGGACGTAGTTTCCATACTCTTAAAGAAGAGGGCGCCCTTGCGGGCGTTCCGGCTCGAGGTCGACGCGAACCGGGCCGAAGAACATCCCAAAGTCTTTACCGCGATACATTTAACTTATCATCTCGAGGGTGAGGGGCTTAAGGAAAAAGACGTCGTCGAGGCGATTCGACTTTCTCAAGAAAAATATTGCGCGGCCTCGGCGATGCTCTCCAAAGCGTGCGAAATCACGTACGATTATAAAATAGAGTAGGCAGCCGCGTTCATCGGTACGGGGCCGCGAATTTCCGATTGTCCTAGCGAAGCGAAGCTCGGCCTATTTCTACCCGCTCGGTGCTACCGGCCATATCGGGCCAAATGTTCCGTCCTACCCGCTCGAAATCCTCTATAACGTCGGTGACGAAGAACCGCGGTTTGGGCGAAGCGTCGCCGGCCCGCTCTTCGCCGCGGGCCGCGAGTACTTGGCGAGCCGCGGTGGCCGTCGTTTCCGCTGAATCTATTAAGGTAACTGCCGTGCCCGCGACGTCGGCCAGCACCGGTTTCAGGACCGGGTAGTGAGTGCAGCCGAGTATCAACGTATCAATTTCTTGCTCGAGGAGAGGGGACAGGTACTCCTGGGCCACGGCCTTGACTATGGGCCCTTCCGTCCTTCCTTCCTCGACCAGCGGTACGAAGAGCGGGCACGCCCGGCTGAAGACGGTAGCGCTTTTGTCGAGGGCGGCGACGGCCCGCGCGTACGCGCCGCTCTTAACGGTGGCGCGGGTGCCGATGACGCCGATGCGCCGCGAGTTACTCGCGCCCAGCGCCGCGCGCGCTCCCGGGTCGATAACGCCCCACAGCGGTACGTCCACCATCTCGTCCAGGGAATCGAGCGCCGTCGCCGACGCCGTGTTGCACGCGATAATGACGAGTTTGGGCCGGAAGTGGAGGAGGAATTCGACGCACTCGCCGGCGAAGCGCTTAACGGTGGCGGCCGATTTCGAGCCGTACGGGACGCGGGCGGTGTCGCCCAGATATATTATTTCCTCGTGCGGGAGGGCGCGGTTTACCTCGCGGGCTACCGTAAGGCCGCCGACGCCGGAGTCGAAGATAGCGATGGGAGCGTCGACTTTCATTTCCGCGACCGCTCCTCGGGCGGCGGATAGACGTAGCGGCCGAGTTCGCCGTAGATGGGGAAGGCCGAGGCGACGTGGCCCCCTTCGCCGGTCAGCGTCCGGCACGCGCGACCGTCGACGAGGACGACTACGCCGTCGACCTCCGCGACGTTGGCCGTAACGGTACGGTAGAGTGAGTTCAGCGCGAACAGTTCGCCGGTGGAGCCGAAGCGCTTCGACCGTATGTGCTCGTCGAAGTTGAGGAGGGCCACGTCGTCGCGTATAAAGACGGATTTCAAATGGGCGTCCGCGGGGATGGTCGGGGACAAGGAAGGCGAGCGCGGGCCGCCGATAAGTGCGGCGACGACGAGCCGGGCGCGCTCCTCAGCCGTCTCGGCCGGGCCGACGTCGCGGCTCTCGGCGACCAGTTTCGTGTATTCCGCGTCGGCGAAGAAGATGTCCGCGGCCGCGGCGCCGGCTGTCGGGGCCTCCTCCTCAATTCCGGCTTTCGACGTTAAGTGGGCGAGTATTACGCTGCGGTAGCGGTAGGCGCCCCAGACGAGCGCCACCAGCGCTAACAGGGCGACTACGGCCGTAGCCGTTTTCCAAAACCTCTTCGAGTTACTTTTCGTCATTGCCGAAGAGCTGCGGCCCGTCTTCGCCGGGCAAAGGTTCGGCCGTCTCGTCTTTTCCCATTTCGCCGGCCGCGGCCAGGCGGTCCCGGAAACCGGCCAACGCCCGGCTCGCTTCGTCGTACTTGTTGCCGGCGTCGCGTAGGTGTTTACCCGTTACCCGGAATAGCTCCTGGAATTTATTCAACTCGTCGGCCAACCGGCGGAGCTCGGCGACGACCGCGGCCGCCTTCCCCTCGAGCGCCATTCCCTGCAGGCCGAGCGCAACCGTAACGAGGTACAGGTATACCGTAGACGGTGAAACGGGGAAGACCCGCCGGCTTGCGCCGTAATCGAAGAGGTCGCTCTCGGCCACCGTCGTCTGGTAGTAAATGTTCTCGGAAGGTAAATACATTAACGCGAAATCGTACGTCCCGAGGTCCGGCCTAATGTACTTGGCGGCGATCTCGTCGATTTTATCTTTAACCGCCCGGGCGAAGTCGCGCCGCAAACCGACCCGCTCCTCTTCGGGGGCGTTGATCATGCGTTCGAAGCTCTCCAGCGGGAATTTGGCGTCCACCGGTACGTACCTGTCGCCGATTTTCACTACGAAGTCGACGAACGAGCCGGCCAGCGGGAACTGGCGGCGATACTGCGAGGAGTGCAATAGTTGGGCGAGGACGTTTTCGAGGAGCACTTCGCCGACCGCGCCCCGTGCTTTGGGTGGCCGCAGCAACTCCTCAAGCCTTTTGATGTCGCGGCCCAGCTCCATTACGCGGCTCGACGATTCGCGTATTTCGCCGACGCCCTGCTGGACGGAGGCGATAGTGTCGCCCGCGCTGGCTAGCTGTTGGCTTATACTTCGGGTGGTGTTGGCCAGCAGGTTGGTGAAGCTGTCGAGGCGAGCGTCCATCGTTTGGCGCAGCGCGGCGACGTCGGCGGCGCTGGCGCCCGAACCCTGCGCCCGGGTGACGTTGTCCTCCAGGCGGCGCAGCGAGCCGCGGCCGAGCCACAGCGCCGCGGCGACGGCCAAAAGGACAAGTACGGCGGCGACGATTACTATGATTTCGATTCCGCTCATAATCGGGCGTTAACGACCCCTGGAGCCCATTTTTTTCTCGTAGGCGTCTTTATACTTTTTTATTCCCTCGAACACCGCCTCCGCGGCCTTTTGCTGCCACGCCGGGTCGGTTAACAGGTCCTCCTCGTTCGAGTTCGATATGAACGCGATCTCCAGCAAGATCGACGGCATTTCGCAACCGACGAGGACGAAGAACGGCGCTTGCTTAACGCCGCGGTCGCGCAAGTCGAGTTTTTTAATTAGCTTCTCCTGGCAGTAGTGCGCTAGCTCCGACGATTCCTGGAGGTACTCGTTCTGGGCGAGCAGCGAGAGGATGAAGTTAAGGCTGGCGGCGTCGGCGGCGAAGTTGGGGTTCTCGGCTAAAAAGTCCTGGTTCTCGGCTATGGTAGCGGCGCGCTCCCAGTCGTTCCAGGATTGAGAAAGGAAATAGGCCTCGGTCCCGCCGACCTTGGCGTTGAGTACGGCGTTGTTGTGGAGGTCGATGAAGAGGTCGGCGTTGACGGCGTTGGCCAGGCCGGTGCGGTCGCGCATAAATACGTGGCTGTCGTCGACGCGAGTCATTACGACGCGGACGCCGAGCTTGTCGCGCAGTAGGCGGGCGAGGCGGAGCGATATCTGAAGGTTGACGTCCTTCTCGAGCGTGCCGTCGGGGCCCTCCGCGCCGGTGAAGTGGCCGCCGTGGCCCGGGTCTATACATATGGTGTCGATTATCGTCGGCGTCGCGTCCGGTTTTATCTCTTTAGCCGACGTGGGGAATTCGCCCTTGGCGGCAACGACGGGTTTCTCTTTTATCGTTTCCGGCTGCTTCTCGGGCGGTTTAGCCGTCGTCGGTTTTTTATATATTTTGAAGAATATCTGGGGCGGCGTTTTGAGCGCCTTGCCCTCATAGTTTGCAGCGCCTTTTCCGGGCGTTACGTAGATGTACGCCCGGCCTTTGACCGTGGCCGACGTTATTTTGTTAACGACGCCTACCGGTTTGTCTAACTTGGCCGCGGACGGCGAGACGGCGCAGTTCTCGATAACGAGCGCCAACCGGCCGTCTTTGGTCGCGCTGACTTTGAATAACGAAGGCTTTTGGAGTTTGACGATAACCGCGGTGTAGTCGGTGTAGTTCCGGACCGTCAGGCCGGTCACGCGGTTGGCGGCGTGGGCCGCGGCGGGGACGAGCGCGGCCGCGGCCGCCAGGGCGATCACACGCCGCGAGCGGCCAGCTTCAAAGATCTGTTTTTTTACGGGTCTCATTTTTTTTCGCTCGGCGACGCCGGTCCAGTTTGGTTTCATCTTTTTCGCGGATTTTGTCCCGTTTATCATATTTTCTCTTGCCCCGGGCGAGCGCGATCTCGACTTTAGCGTAACCTCTTGAGAAATATATTTTTAACGGTATAAGGGTTAAGCTCTTCTGCGTCACCGCTCGTGCGATGCGGTTTATTTCGGCGCGGCTGAGGAGCAGTTTGCGGGGCCGCCGGGGGTCGAGGGGGTACGCGCCGCTCTTGTCGTACCGCGCGATGTGGAGGTTGTACAAAAATAACTCTTTGCCTTCCGCCGCTGCGTACGCGTCGCCCAGCGAAGCCCGGCCCGCGCGCAGCGACTTGACTTCGGCGCCGGCGAGGACGAGGCCGGCGTCGTAAGTTTGCAATATTTCGTAGTCGTAGCGGGCCCGGCGGTTGGAAGCGACTACGCGGTTCATCTCGGCCTCTCGTGACGGTTAAATATACGTGAATATATTATCGGGCGGGGGTTTAGTCAAGGAAAATGGATTTACCGTCGGCCGCGGCGCGAGGTATGTAACGGGTTGCGGAAAAAGTGATATTAAGCTACTATACCGCCATCGGCCTCTTTGGAAAGGTGGTAGCGGCATGAGAAAGTCGGCAGGGTTGGCTTTATTAATTATTTTGTGCGCGTCCGCGGCGGGCGCGTTCGACGTATATTCGTACTGGGAGCCGCCTTTCTTCGGCGCCGGCGGCTCGGCGGCGGTCGCCGACGACGCCACGAGCGTTCCGCTGAATCCCGCCGGCCTGGCGGCGGGCCACGGCTTCAACGGTTACTTTTCTCGGTACGTGCAAGAGCTCGGCCCCGAAAATTTCCACGGCTACCTCGACACCTTGCTCGGCGGGTTCGGTTACGACTGGACGTACGCGCGCGACGAAAACATCCGCGCCAGCCGCTTCAGCTGGACGTTCGGCGGGACGGCGTACCGTTGGATCGGCGTGGGGATGGGCCTTAACCGCCTCGCGGCGTCGAAGCCGTACCTCACGTCCGCGTGGTCCGTCGACGCCGGCTTGCTGCTTCGCCCGCACCCTTTATTTTCGTTCGGCGCTACGGCCCGCAATTTAAATGAGCCGAGGTTCCTACGTCGCGTGGAAGGGCGTACGTACGTCGCGGCGGTGGGCGTCAGGCCCGGGTGGCAGCGGTTGACTCTCAGCTGTGACGTGGGTTGGCGCGAGCGCGACCCGCTGGACGAGATGAGCTTCCGGGGCGGCGTCGACGTCGAAATATTCGACGGCGTGACGGTGGGGGCCGAGGTAGACGACGAACGGAATTTCGGCGTCGGCCTTAGCGTTGGTTTCGCGTACGGCGGCCTTGCTTACAACACGCGTTTGGACGAGGGGGGCGAATATATAAGCGACAACGCGAGCGCTCGATTCAACGTCGAGCGGCGGCCGTCCGTCTTCACGCCGCGCGACCATTACGCCGAGGTCGAGGTCGCCGGCGACCTGGTGGAGACCGAGCCCGGCTTTTCGCTCCTGGGCGGGCGGGGTATGAGCGGCCGAGACCTCGTTCGCCGGCTTAAACTCGCCCGCGATAATAGGAATATTAAGGGTGTATTAATCCGCGTCCGCGACGTGGATACCGGTTTCGGCCCCGGCATCAGCGCTTTAACCCAGGAAGTCCGAGAAGAGATAAAGAAAGTACGCGGCGCCGGTAAGACCGTATACGCTTATATCGAAGACGTCAACCGGCCTGCCGGATATTATATCGCGTCGGCCGCCGACGTCGTCGCTATGCCGCCTGGCGGTTACTTCGGCGGCGTGGGGACTTACATGACTATGTGGCGCGTTACCAAGCTGACGGAACGCTACGGCATCGAGTGGGATTATTTGACGGCCGGCGATTATAAGGGTGCGTTCCACATAATCGGCGACGAACCCACGCCGGCGATGGAAGACGAAGTCCGCGAGATCGTCGACGGCACTTATCGGCAATTTCTTCGGGACGTTGCTTCCGACCGCGGATTGACCGCGGAGCGATTGCGGGAGCTTTGCGAGGGGCCGCCCTTGACCGCGGCGGCGTGCCGCGACGCCGGCCTATGCGACGAGGTCGCGCGGTACGAGGATTTCAAAGAAATGATCGCGCGCGCGGACGGCGGCGAGGAACTCCCCACGACGAGCGTTTCGCTGCGTCGGCCCTGGCGGCGGGAATGGGGTAAGCCCAAGTCGGTGCGGGTAATCATCGCCGAAGGGTCCATCGTATCGGGAAAGAGCGGACGCTCGTTTATAACCGGCAGCCGGACCATCGGCGAGGATACCGTCGTAGGCCAATTGCGGAAAGCGCGCGAGGACGCGGACGTGGGCGCGATAGTATTGCGGGTCGACTCCGGCGGCGGTGAGGCGCTGGCCTCCGAAAATATCTTTCAGGAAGTCGTAAAATGTCGCGAGAGCGGTAAGCCGGTCGTCGCTTCGATGAGCGACGTGGCGGCGTCGGGCGGGTATTTTATCGCTTGCGGCGCGGAATACGTCTACGCCGAGCCGGCGACGTTGACGGGGTCCATAGGCGTGGCTTTCGCCAAGCCTGCGCTGGAGGAATTTTATCGGAAATACGGCATCGAACGCGTTCCGGTGAAATCGCACGAGCACGTCGACGCTCTCACGTACCACCGCCATCTGACCGAAGAGGAAGAAGCGTGGGTGGCCGGAATGACCCAGGATGTATATAGAAGGTTTATGGCCATCGTCGCCGAGGCGCGTGGGATGGAACTTTCGCGGCTCGAGGAGTTGGCCGGCGGCCGCGTTTACACCGGCGCCCGGGCGAAAGAGCTCGGCCTCATTGACGAGCTGGGCGGCCTCGAGGATGCCGTCGACTACGCGCGTTCAAAAGGTAATCTCGCGAAAGACGCGCCGGTAGAATACGTCGTCGGGGGTGCCGGCTTCTGGGAGCGCGCGCCGGCCGCCGCGGCGACGCTTTTGGGCGTATATTAGTCCTTGTATCTATTCCGGAGGTTATACGATGGATAAACTTTCCGTTTTCGTAGCGGCCGTGATAGCCTGTTTTATTTTACTGGCCTGCGGCGCGCCGCCGAAACAGCCCGTCACCGGCGCGGACCTGGTCGCGACCGCGGTGGCCGCCCGTTACGCCGTTACTGTTGACGACGTGCGGGAAGTCGACGGCCGTTACGAATGGACCGTCAGCGCCGTCAACGGCTCGGGCTACACGTGGAAGGGAACTTTATACGTAAAGCTCGTCGACGCCGGGAACGAAATAGTGGAGAGCCACGATTTCAAGGTCGACGAGATGATGCCGCCCGGCGGGAAGACGACGGGGTTGAAGTTTGCGTCCGAATACGCCCCTTCCGAAATGGGCGGCGACATAACGTTGTTGAAGGCCGAAGTCGACGTCGCCTATTACGAGGAACCGTCTGCCGGCGGGGCCGATTAAGCCGTTCAAGTTTCTCGACAAGCATAATT
>JAZGGY010000377.1:0-5733 GCA_036480675.1 bacterium
TAAAAGGACCGCTCGGCAGCATGGACGTATCGCTTCACCCGCTGGCGGTCGCCGGGTGGATCGGCCTGTGGGTCACGTCCGTCAACTTGCTTCCCATAGGCCAGCTCGACGGCGGCCACGTATCGTACGCGTAGTTCGGCAAGTATAGCGTCTGGGTGGCGCGCGCGGCGTTCCTGGCGCTAATCCCGCTCGGTTTCGTCTGGACGGGGTGGTTCTTTTGGGCTTTTTTAATTATACTATTAATCCGGCTGAGGCACCCGCCGCCCATAGACGACGCCGTCCCGCTCACGCCGATGAGACGGCTCGTCGGGTGGGTCGTCTTCGCGATCGCGGTCCTGACGTTCATCCCGGCGCCGATAAATATATTGTCTTAGTAACCTGGGGAAGTTATGCCCAACGACGACGGATCCGAAAAAGAACCCTCGGCTGAGGAGGCGGCGAAGCTCGAGCGCTTCAAGCAGCGCATCGAGAGCGAGAAGCGCATAGCCGAGCGGATGAAGCTCATCCGCCACAAGATCTTAGTGGCGTCCGGCAAGGGCGGCGTCGGTAAGACGACGGCGGCCGTAAACCTGGCTCTCGCGTTGGCCCAGGCGGGAGACAGCGTGGCGCTGCTGGACGCGGACATCCACGGCCCGGGCGTGCCGCTGATGCTCGGCTTGGCGGACGTCAAACCCACCGGCGGTAAGGGCGGCATAAACCCGGCGGCGTACGACGAGAAGCTGGCCGTGATGAGCATGGCTTTCCTCGTCGCGGGCGAAGCCGACGCCGTCATATGGCGCGGGCCGCTCAAGATGGCGATGATAGACAACTTCCTGGCCGACATTAACTGGGGCGAGCGCGATTGGCTCGTGGTGGATACGCCGCCCGGAACCGGCGACGAGATTTTATCGCTGGCGCAGCGGATTAAGGACGCCGACGGCCTGATAATGGTGACGACGCCCCAGGCGGCCGCGGTGGCGTCCGCCCGCAAGAGCCTGACTTTCGCCGTCAGTACGCGGATACCGATCGTCGGCGTAATCGAGAATATGGGGCCGTTCGCTTGTCCGGGGTGCGGACATAATATCGAATTATTCGGCGGCGGCGGCGGCGAGCGAGTCGCGGCCGACTTCGGCGTCCGCTTCCTGGGGGCCGTTCCGTTCGACCCCGACGTCGTCCCGGAGTCGGACCGCGGCCAACCTGTTATGGTGGCCCGTCCCGAGAGCGCGACCGCGCGGGTTTGGAGAGAGATAGCCGCGAAGGTCCGAGAAGTGGTCGCGGGGTCGGCTAAGGAAACGCAGAAATAAGGTGCGAATTCGTTCAAGAGCTACAGAGCGTAAACGTTACGCGCGAGGTGAACGTATTGGCGGCGAAAGAAAAAGATAAAGAAAAAATAAAACTGGCCGTTCTGTTCGGCGGCCGGTCCGGCGAGCACGAGGTATCCATTATTTCGGCGCGCTCAATGATGGCCGCGGTGGACGGCAAGAGGTTTGAGGTGCTGCCGATTTACATAACGCCCGAGGGCGGTTGGTACTTCTGGGCCGGCTTCATGCAAGGCGTCGCGCGCCCGGACGCGAGCGAGCCGTCGTACACGCCCATTGCGGACCCGGGGCGGCGCGCTTTTCTGGTACGCCTCGACGGCGGCGGCGAGTTGGAGGCCGACGTCGTCTTCCCGCTGTTGCACGGCCCGTACGGCGAGGACGGCACGATTCAGGGCTTGCTCGAGTTAGCGGCGATGCCGCACGTAGGGTCCGGGCCGCTGGCCGCGGCCCTCGCCATGGACAAGGAATTGTCCAAGGACGTCTTACGGGCGAACGGCATATCGACGGTGGACTACTTCGCGGTCGCGCGGCGGCGCTTCGAGGAGGAACCGGACCGGGTTACGCTGGAGGTCGAGCAGAGGTTGCGTTATCCTTTATTCGTGAAGCCCGCGAACCTCGGCTCGAGCATCGGCATATATAAGGTCAAGGACCGCGGCTCCTTGAAGAAGGCGTTGGCCGACGCGGCGCGTTACGACGCCAAGATCCTTTGCGAGCAGGCGGCCAAAGGCCGCGAGTTCGAATGCGCGGTCTTGGGCAACTACGCGCCGGAAGCGTCGCCGGTGGGCGAGATCGTGCCGGCGGGGGAGTTCTACGACTACGAGGCCAAGTACGTCCGCGACGACGCCAAGCTCCACGCCCCCGCGGCCGTGGACGAAGAGCTCGCGCGACGGGTACAGGACTTGGCGCTGCGCGCGTTCAAAAGCCATGGCTGCGCCGGCCTCGCGCGCGTCGACTTCTTCTACTTGCCCGACAGCGACCTCTTGTTGGTCAACGAGTTAAACACCATGCCCGGCTTTACGCCCATAAGTATGTACCCCAAGTTGTGGGAAACGGCCGGCCTTAAATACGCCAAGCTCATCGAGCGCTTGGTGGATTTGGCGTTCGAGCGCCACGGCGAACTTACGCGTAATCTCATGAAGTACGAAGACGCGGTAGAAATCTAACGACGAAGCGGAAGAGGTGGAAAATTGGTGTTCTTATTAGTTTCAACGGCTCACGCGATGGGCGGGGGCGGCGGCGGCGAAGGACAGGGCGGCGGCTTCTCCATAATCCTGCCGCTCCTCCTAATCATGGTCATCTTTTACTTTCTGCTGATCCGGCCTCAACAGCGCTCCGAGAAACGCAAGAAGGAGATGATCTCCTCGGT
This sequence comes from bacterium, assembly GCA_036480675.1. Taxonomy (GTDB): domain Bacteria; phylum RBG-13-66-14; class B26-G2; order WVWN01; family WVWN01; genus WVWN01. Next base: position 2,665 of record JAZGGY010000377.1, read on the forward strand.
CAAGAAAGGCTATCGCGTGATAACCGCGGGCGGCATCCGCGGCACGGTGGCGAAGGTCTACGAGAAAGACAAGATAGTGGTGGTGACCGTCGCGAAAGGCGTCGACATCGAAGTAGCGTTGGCGAAGATCGAAGCCGCGGCACCGCCCGGGGAAGACATCGCCGTCGGAGGAGCCGGACGTAGAGAGGATAAACCGGTCGCCAGGTCCAAGGAGCGCAAGGGGCTTCGGCGGCCTCGCCGCGGGTAAAAGTGGTTGAGCACCGGAAAGAAGCGGGCGGCGGCGGCGCGCGGCAGTTGGTCACGCTAGCCACGTTGAAGGCCGACGCCGAGGTCGCGGCGTACCTCGCCGAGGCGGACCGGGTCCTCGCGGTGTTGGGCTTTACGGAGCACGGCGAAAGACACGCCGCCATGGTGGCCGATCGCGCGCGCTCCGTAATATCGGCGTTGGGTTACAAGGAACGGCGGGGCGAACTCGCGGCCGTCGCCGGCCACCTTCACGATATCGGTAACGTCGTCAACCGCCACAACCACGAGGCGCTGTCGGCGCTGTTAGCCCACGATATCCTGGGGAGGCTCGGCATGGACATCGCCGAGACGCTGCAGGTAATGACGGCCATCGGCAATCACGACGAGGGCTCGGGGGTCCCGGCTAGCGTCATAAGCGCGGCGCTGACTATTGCCGACAAATCGGACGTGCGGCGGGAACGCGTTCGGAACCCGTCTATGATATCCTTCGACATCCACGACCGCGTGAACTACGCCGCGAAGCGCAGCGAACTGGAGGTAGACGGCGAGGCCAAGGTAATTACGCTCAACCTCGAGATCGATACGTCGATATCGCAAGTCATGGAGTACTTCGAGACTTTCCTCTCGCGGATGATAATGTGCCGGCGGGCGGCGAGGCGGCTGGGGTGCAACTTCGGCCTTATCATAAACGACGTTCAAATGTTGTAGGAGTAATCGACGGGGTGATGTTATGCGACGCGTATTTAGGGCGCCGGTGCTCGCCTGGGCCTTGTGTTTGGCGGCCGGGTGCGGCGGCGCGGCCGAGAAGGAGGCGCGCGTGAACGACGACGCCGAAATGTGGCGCCGCCTTAACGCGATGGTGGACAGCCAGATCGAGGGTCGGGGAGTGTCGGACCCCGCGACGCTGGCGGCCATGCGCAAGGTCCCGCGCTGGGAATTCGTCCCGGCCGGTATCAAGGACCGCGCGTTCGAAGATAACCCGTTGGCCATAGGCGAAGGGCAGACGATATCGCAGCCGTACATCGTCGCCTACATGACCGAGGCGTTGAAGCTGGAGGCCGATGATAAAGTGCTGGAGGTCGGGACCGGCTCGGGGTACCAGGCGGCGATCCTCGGCGTGATCGCCGCCGACGTCTATACAATAGAGATCGTACCGCCGCTGGCCGAGGACGCTCGGGCGACGCTGGAGCGCTTGGGTTACGATAACGTCCACGTCCTTGTCGGCGACGGTTACCGCGGTTGGCCCGAGGAAGCCCCCTTCGACGCCATTATCGTAACCTGCGCTCCCGACCACGTCCCGCAGCCGCTGCTGGACCAGCTCGGCGACGGCGGCCGGCTGGTTTTGCCGCTCGGCGGCCGGTATCCGCAGATGCTCAAGCGCTATACGAGACGTGGCGATACCTTCGAGGAAGAAAACCTCGAGCCAGTGCTGTTCGTCCCCATGACGGGGGAAGCGCAAGAGAAATAACCTTTCTAACCGCGTTGGGCCGTCGGGCCGGCGCGCGGGAGGTGTTACGCATGGCGAACGAGAGAGACGTGGAAAGGTTTTTCGAGGAACTGGGATACGACTACGAGATGCTGGGTCCGCAGATGTGGGTCGTGGACGCCGGGGCCGAGGGCGGCTTCGGCAAGGTCGTCGTGAGTTATAGCCCGCCGCTGGTCGTGCTGCGGCTCAAGGTGGCGGAGCTGGCCAAAGGCCGGGAAGACGCCAAACTCTTCCGGATGTTGCTGGAGGCGAACGCCCGCGACGTCGTTCACGGCGCTTACGGCCTGGAAGACAAGGCGATCGTAGTGGTCGATACGTTGGAGGCGGAATACCTGGACGCCGTCGAACTTCAAGCGTCGGTGGACGGAATGGCTTTCGCCGCGGCGACGCTTTTACCCCGCCTTAAAGAGTTCGGCCTGAAGTAAGGAGGAGGCCGCTATGGGTGTTTTAGAACGGATCGCGAAGATCATCGAAGCGAATCTAAACGCGTTGCTCTCGTCGGCGGAAAACCCCGAGAAGATGCTCGAGCAGTTAATGGTGGACATGCGCGAGCAATACCGCGAGGCCCAACGGCAGGTTACGGTCGCGATCGCCGACGAAAAGCGTCTTGAGGCGAAGTACCGTAAAGCCAAGGACGGGACGGACGAGTGGCAGCGGCGCGCCGTCTTGGCGCTGCAGAAGGGCCGCGAAGATTTAGCGCGCGAGGCGTTGCTCCGCAAGCAGGAAGGAGCGGCGGCCGCGACGGAATACCTAACCCAACTCGAGCAGCAGAGTATCCTCGTCGAACGCTTGAAACGGGGGCTCGTCGCGCTCGACCGGAAGATAGACGAGGCGATGCGCAAGAAGGACCTCATCATCGCCCGCCAGAAGCGCGCCGAGGCCGCCCGGACTATTAACCGCGCCGTTTCCTCCATCGACGACCGGAGCGCCTTCGAGGCGTTGGCCCGGGTGGAGGAAAAAGTGGCTCGCCTCGAGGCGACCGCCGAAGCCGAAGCCGAAGTCGCCGCGCTCGATAGCGTCAAGAACCTGGAGGAAGAGTTTAAAAAACTCGAAACCGGCGACGTGGACGTCGAGATCAAGGCGCTGAAGGCGTCGCTGGGCCTGGCGCTGGCGGCGGGCGAGATGCCCCAGGCTCTCCCGGAGGGCGACGAGGGCGAAAGCGAGGAAAAGGCCGACGTCGACGCCTGAGCCGTGCCTATGAACTGGAAGGTAATACTCCGGCCTATAAGCCTACCGGCTTTTCTGGCTAGTCTCATCTTCTTGCCGTTCTTCCCGGTCGTAACGGCGGCGGGCGAATTCCGCACCGTCTTCGACAATACCGAGTATTCAACCGTCCG
>JAZGGY010000378.1:0-3645 GCA_036480675.1 bacterium
TCAAGGCCGCGGTCGCGGCGGCGGGGAAGTAAGGAAGGATCGGGATATGAAAGTAGAAATATTATTTTTCGAGGGGTGCCCCAACTACTTGGCGGCGAGGGAGCTCGTCGGCCGGGTGTTGGCGGAAGAGAGCGTTGCGGCCGACGTAGAATCGATAAGGATAACCGACCAGGCCGGGGCGGAGGAGCGCCGTTTTATCGGCTCGCCGACGGTCCGCGTCGACGGCCTGGACGTCGAGCCGGCCGCGAGGGATATTACCGACTACGGCTTCACCTGTCGCGTTTACCGCGTCGGCGATACGGATACGCACGTTCCGCCCGCGGATATGGTACGGGAAGCGGTCAAGGCCGCGGGGAAGCTGACGTAATTCGGCATACGCGGAAACTATCGTTACGGAGTCTTTATGTCGATCTTGGTAGACGAGAACACCAAGCTAATCGTCCAGGGCATTACGGGCCGGGACGGCTCGTTCCACGCCGCGCTTATGAAGGAGTACGGCACCAAAGTGGTGGCCGGCGTCACGCCCGGCAAGGGCGGCTCGAGCGTCGACGACATCCCGGTCTTCGACGCCGTGGCCGAGGCGACGGAGGCGACCGGCGCCAACACCTCCATCATCTTCGTGCCGGTGGCGTTCGCCGCCGACGCGGTATACGAGGCCGTAGACGCGGGCCTTGAGCTCGTCGTCATCATCACCGAGGGCATCCCCGTCGCCGATATGAACAAGATATATCATCACGCTGCGGAGAGGGGCGCGCGCTTCGTGGGCCCCAACTCGCCGGGCCTCATAAGCCCGGGCAAGGCCAAGGTGGGCATCATGCCGGCGGGCATCCACGAGCCGGGCGGCGTCGGCGTCGTCTCGCGCTCCGGGACCCTGACGTACGAGGTGGTTTACTCGCTCACCCGCGCGGGCCTGGGCCAGTCGACGTGCCTCGGCATCGGCGGCGACCCGGTCATCGGGACCGGCTTCATCGATTGCCTGGGGATGTTCGAGGCCGACGCGGAGACGCAAGCGGTGGTCCTCATAGGCGAGATAGGCGGCGACGACGAGGAGCGCGCCGGGGAATACATAAAGGCGGCGATGTCGAAGCCGGTGGTATCCTTCATCGCGGGCCGGACCGCGCCCCCGGGCAAGCGGATGGGCCACGCCGGCGCCATCATCTCGGGCGGCGCGGGGACCGCGGAGGGCAAGCGGGAAGCGCTGGCCGCGGCGGGCGTGGGCGTCGCCGACACGCCGAGCGCCATACCGGCGATGGTTAAGGAAGCGCTGGGCCTGCGCGTCGATTAAACGGGCCCGCCCAAAAGCTAGTCGAATTATCGCCATGATGAAGAGAATATTCATTTGGTTTTTGCCCGCAGCGCTCGCGCTGAGCGGCGTATGGGCGACGGCCGGAGCTGCGGACGTGGTGGTGCCCGATACCATAACGTGCGTGTACTGCGACGGCTCGGGCGAGGTCGCGTGCGCCTATTGCGACGGAAATGGTACGGTCGATTGTAACTACTGCGACGGCACCGGCACGATCACGTGTATCTTCTGCAACGGGACCGGCCGCATACGATGCGCCGAGTGTTTCGGAAAGGGTTACCTCTACGACGACGGCGACAGAGAGAAGTGCCCGACGTGCAAAGGTGCGGGGAGTTTCCCGTGCGATTACTGCGTCGACGGCAAGACGTTCTGCGAGGTGTGCCGCGGTGCCGGCGAGCGTACGTGCGAGGTGTGCGACGGTTACGGCGCGGTACAGTGCGCCGTGTGCGAGGGTACCGGGGAGATGAAGTTAAGGTAAGAGTTGGATTTGCGGCCCGGCCGCGGCGTAGGCCGCGGCCTTTTTTATCCCGCTTGACCGGCGGCCGCTGGTTCGATAAAATAGGTCGGCGACGGCCTTTATGCTGAAGCAGCTCTACATCGAGGATTTCGTCCTCATCGACCGGGTGGCGTTGGAGTTCGGTCCCGGCTTCACCGTTCTGACGGGCGAGACGGGCGCCGGCAAGAGTATCATCGTCTCGGCGCTCGAGCTCCTGCTCGGCGGGCGCGGCGACAGCCTGCTGGTGCGCCGCGGCGCGGAGCGGGCCCGGCTGGAGGCGGTCTTCGAGGGCAACCCGCGAACGGTCGCGCTCCTCGATGAGGAGGGCATCGAGGCGGACGGCGACGAGTTAATACTGCGCCGCGAGATAGGCGCCGACGGGCGGAGCCGCTGCTACGCCAACAACCGGCCGGTCACGGTGGCGGGCCTGGCCGCGTTGGCGGGTTCGCTGGTGGAGCTCCACGGCCAGTTTTCGGAATTGCCGGCGCTCAAGGGCCGGGGCCAGACCGAACTCCTGGATGACTACGGCGGCCTGGGCGAGCTCCGCCGTCGCTACGAGGAGGTATTCGCCCGCTGGAGGGACCTCAGCGCGGAATGTAAGCAGCTCGAGGAATCTCGCGCCGAGCGCGGCGTCCTGGTGGACGGCCTGGCCTATATGATCCAGGAGCTGGAGGGCGCCGAGCTGACGGAGGGCGAGGAGGAGGAGTTGCGCGAGAAGCGCGGTCGCGTGCGCCACGCCGTCCGGATAAAGGAAGACGTAGAGGCAGCGCTCACGCTCATCAGCGAGGGCGACGGCGCCATCTCGTCGCAGCTGACGGCGCTCGAGAAGGTGCTGGCGGATTTAGTCGAAGTGGTACCGTCCGCGGCCGGCGCCGCCGGAAAGCTCGGCGACGTGAATGCCGTTTTCGACGAGATCAACCGCGACCTCGCGGCGCTGCGCGCGGCGGAGGAGGGCGAGGCCGTCGACCTGGAGGCTATCGAGGGCCGGCTGGCCCTGCTCGAGCGGTTGAAGCGGAAGTACGGCAAGGACGTCGCCGGCCTCCTAAGCCATCTCGATGAGCTGCGAGCGAAGAAGCGCGACCTGGAGCAAGCCGACGACCGGTTGGCCGACGCGCGGGAGGAGTCGGCGGTTACCGCCGAGGAGGCTCTAACTCGAGCCGGTGAGCTCTCGGAGCGCCGGCGCGAGGGCGCCGAAAAACTCACGGCTCAGGTAAACGCGGAACTGCCGGCGTTGGGGATGGAGGGCGCGACTTTCCGCGCCGCTTTCGTCGGGCCGTCGCGCGCGGCCTTGCCACGGGAGGGCCCGCCGCCGCTGGGCCCGTCGGGCGCGGAGGAAGTCGTCTTCGAGTTGGCGGCCAATCCCGGCGAGGAGCTGAAGCCGCTGGCCCGGGTGGCCTCGGGGGGCGAGCTGTCGCGCGTTATGTTGGCGGTCAGGTCGGCGTCGGCGGGCCGTGCCGGGATGGGCACCATAGTGTTCGACGAGGTCGATACCGGCATCGCCGGCCGCGTGGGACACGCCGTGGGGAGCCGGCTGCACGAGGTTGCCGCGGCGCGGCAGGTCGTATGCGTTACGCACCTCGCCCAGATCGCGGCCCGGGCCGACACGCAGTTTTTCGTGGACAAAGTGGTCGCCGGCGGCCGCGCGACCGTAACGGTGGCGGGGGTTGACGGCCCCGCGCGGCTCGAGGAACTGGCCCGGATGTTGGGGGGCGGCAAACCGCCCACGCCGACGACGTTGAAGTACGCCCGCGAGCTTTTAGACACCGTCCGGCGCGAAGCGGGCGCCGGCGCCGAGAAAGGCGTTTAAATATGAAGAAGATTTTACTCTGGATAATGTTTTTCGTGT
>JAZGGY010000379.1:0-2732 GCA_036480675.1 bacterium
TTGAGACAACGCTTATCGGGGCCAAGCGCTGGTCCTGAAGACGGACGCCGTTCCCGCTGGCGACGTGACGAAATGGGAGTGGTACGCGTCGCAAACTCAGTCGCCCGGTGATTTCAATAAATTCAGCCTTAAACTTTGCCACACCTCCCTGGCGGCCCTCACCGATACCTACACCAAGAATTATGACGGCAAGACGCCGGTCCAGGTTTACTACCGCGAAACCTGCCGCATCGCCGCTACGCCGTTCCAGTGGTTCGGCTTCAAGTTCGATAAGGCGTTCACGTACAACGGCACCGACAACCTCCTCTTAGAGGTGTGGTGGGTGGGCGATAACAACGGCAACGCGTACACCTACTGGACGCCCAAGACAGGGCGGTATGTGTATTCTTATATCAAGGGGTCGACGGCCTATAACGGGTACCCCGACAAGGGGCTAGTGGTGAACTACCTCCACTACATGCGGATTACTATTTCGGCGAGCGCCGTCGAGGCGTCGTCGCTCGGGCGCGTCAGGGCGCTTTATCGCTAGGCCGGAACTTAGGTTTAACTATGAGACTCAAGCCGGCCTTCGGGCCGGTTTTTTCTCGCGGTAGCGCCCGATATATCCGCTTGACACGCGCGCGAAAACGGTTTAGTATAAAAGGGCCTAAGGGCCACGTAGGGAGGTTCAGCTATGCTACGGAAATTGACGTTTATAGTATTTGCGGCCGCGTTGGCGCCGGCGGCTTTCGGCGACCAGTTCATCGTCGGCGGCAAGACAACGGCCTACAAGGGGCCTTTCTCCTCGTGTTGAGGCATCGAGGCGTTTCGGTACCAGGGGCTGGTACTGAAAACGGACGCCATCCCCGCGGGAAAAGTTACCCGGTGGGAATGGTATTCCGCGATGGGCACCGGCAGTAAACGCGAGGCCGTGCTCAGTAATTTTTCGGTTAAGGTCTGCCATACGTCGCTGCCTCAGCTTACGACGCCGTTCGCGGCGAACTACGACCGAAACACGCCGGTGACGGTCTACGAGGCGAACCCGGTACGCGTCGACCCGCCTCTCAATACCTGGTTCGGCTTCGACTGCAAGCCTACCTTCGCCTACAACGGCAGCGACAACCTCCTCGTCGAGACGTGGTGGGACGGCGGCAACGACGGCGGCCCCAACTGCTGGATGAAGGACGTCCCGAGCTCGAGCCGGGCGTGCATAGCCTCCCGCGTGAACGGCGTCCCGCAGCACGGCTACCCCAACGGCGGCAAGGTCGAGGGCTACAATATGTACATGCGCATAACGATGGGCGGAGCGGCCGTCGCGCCGACGTCGCTCGGGCGCGTTAAGGCGATTTATCGCTAGGCCGGGACTTAGGTTTAACTATGAGACTCAAGCCGGCCCGCGGGCCGGCTTTTTCTTTGGAAGCGGTTATATATTTAAAAACCCTTGACGGCGATTGCCCGTTATTATAGTATACGCTTATTAGTAAGAAGGCCCTCATCCTGGTAACCAACGACGACGGCGCGAACGCACCGGGGCTCGCCGCGCTGGCGTCGGCGCTCGACGCTGTAGGGGAGGTTGCAGTAGTAGCGCCGGACCGCGAGCGCTCCGCGGTGGGCCACGCCGTTACGATGACGGAACCGTTGCGGGCCTGGCGCGAGACCTGGGCCGACGGCCGAGAGGTCTCCGTCGTCGACGGGACCCCCGCGGACTGCGTTAAGGTCGCCGTGAAAGCGCTGCTCGAGCGCCGGCCCGATGCCGTCGTCTCGGGGATAAATCTGGGCGGAAACGCCGGCGTCAACGTGATATACTCCGGGACCGTCTCCGCGGCGACGGAGGCGACTATTCTCGGCATCCCCGCGGCGGCGGTATCGCTCGACACTTTTACGGACCCGGACTTCGGCCCGGCGGCGCGCGTCGCGGCGCAGGTAGCAACGAGGATATTGCAGAACGGCCTACCGCCGCGGGTCATGCTAAACGTCAACGTACCGGCGCTCCCCGAAAAAGAAATCGCCGGCTTGAAGATAACGCGCCAGAGCAGTGCCGTCCTCGAGGACCGCTACGAGGAGCGGCACGACCCTCGCGGCCGACGCTACTTCTGGCTCGCCGCGGAGCGCATGAGCGTGCCGGACCCGCGCGACGACGACGACATTGCGGCGCTCGAAGAAGGGTACGTTTCGGTTACACCCATTCATTACGACCTGACCGACGAAGCGGCCCGGGCCGAGCTCGCGCGGTGGGCCGAGGAGTTGAAATTGTAATATAGGCCGCGGCTCAGGAGGGCCTACGACGATGCGCCTATTTCAAGATACCAACTATAACTTCATAAGCCTGGGTCGGCCCGCGCTGATATTTTCCGCGGCGTTGATGATAGCGAGCGTCGTGCTGTTGTTTACGAAGGGCCCCAACTTCGGCATCGACTTCACCGGCGGCGTTAAAATAGACGTTCTGACGAACCGCCGCGTTACGGTCTCGGACCTCGAGAAGATCCGCGGCGCGGCGCCGGTCGAGATCCACTCCGTGGGGCGCGCCGAGCGCGAGATGCTCATCTCGCAAAAGGGCCTCGAGAAAGCGGACGACTACGCCGCCGCCGTCGTCAAGGCCCGCCGCCAGGTGGGGAAGTTCAAGAGGCTGGCCGAGGTCGCCGCCATACCGGGCGTGGACCTGACCGAGGATGACCTCGCGACCGTCTTCGCCGTCACGACGGAGGAGGTCGAGGGCGCCAAGGGCGCGCTCCGCATAGACATCAACAAGGCCG
>JAZGGY010000380.1:0-7087 GCA_036480675.1 bacterium
TGTTTATGCAAAGCTATAGAAAAGGGTTGACAATTACGGACGGTTATTTTATTTTAATAGAGTAAAAGCCTACTTAATTAAGGAGGAGAATATAATGGCGGATTTTCAAATCTTTAAGCACAACTCCGGCGAATACCGTTGGCGGCTTCTGGCCGACAACTACGAGGTTATTGCGGACTCTGCTGAGGGTTACGTAAAAAAATCGGACTGCGAACACGGGATAACCCTCGTAAAACAGTTAGCCCCGGCGGCGGAAATAGAAGACCAGACTTAAACGCCGGTTTGACTTTAAGAAGGCTAACTAAAAAATACTAAATAGTAATTACTTAGCCTGAGCCGCTTTTTTGGGGAAGTATAGACGACGACCGGAGTCGTACTTATTAGCTACGACTTAAGAAGCCGCCCGCGAGGGCGGCTTCTTCGCTTAGCATTCTACCTCGGCCGCGCGTAAGAGTCTACTTTCCGCCGCGGCTCGAGCGCCGGTTCTGCGTACCCCGTTACAAGTACAGCGCCTTTACGCGTCCCAGCGACGTCGGCTCAACGCCGGGGATGAAGTATATCGTGATGCGCATGTAGTGGACGTAGTTGCGTACCGTGGGCGTGCCGGCGTTGTAGTTGAAGACGCACCGCGCGGGGGCGGCGCTGCGGTAGGTGGAGGTGTAACCGCCGGTGTCGCCGCTCCACTCGACCTCGACGATGAGGTTGTAATTGCCGAATAAATAAAACCGGGAAATGCTGAAGCCGAACCAATCGTTAGGATTCGCATTGATATACTGCGAAGGCCGGCTGTAAACTGTGCCCGGCCTGAAGGGGCGGTAGTTATCGTCGAAGTTGGCGGTTAACGCCGTACGGTTGGTTTGACACAGCTTAATGGTGAAATTGTTGAAATACCCCGGCGATAAGGTTGTGGAGGCAAACCATTCCCATTTCGTAATATAGACTACAGGAGCATTGTCCCGGGGGAAAAGTTCTTTCCATAAGACCAAATCCTGGCATCTTACGGCGTTGACGCCCGAGTTTCCCCGGAACGGGTACGCGACGACGCGGCCTTGCTTGCCGATCGTTATTAGCATTGCCGCCGCGGGCGCGGCCAACGCCGTCGACGCGCAAATAAACCATACCAAAACCTTCTTCATCGTACCCACCTCCTTGGATAATTTATCCCCGCTTAAAACTACGATATCCTGAAAGCGCTTAAATCGCGCCCGGAGCGATATGTAGCATCGTTCCTTCCCTGTCGTTAGTATTATGCCACGCCAACGAATAAATACAAGTATTAAATTTTTCCTATAATTCCACCTCCACCGCGCCGACGCACAGCGCTTTGCGGTCGCGGTGCTCGAGGAAATTTTCCGGCAGGAACGCTGCGTCCGGTTTCGCACTGCGGCCTAAGGCCGCGTCGCCGCGCGGACGAGCGACGCCGGTAATCGTATAATATATTAAAACGAACGCGCCCTTGACGTTTTCCCTTGTGTCGTCGGCGGGATTTATATTACTTTGGCGGAACGGGGACCCAACACTCGTCACGTCGGAACTTACCGTTTTAAGGAGGCTCGTCATGCTATCGAAAAAGGTTGACGTTTCGCGAATCGATGCCTCGAGGAGGGGGCACGCCAGTACGTACAGCACCCGGTATTTCGAAGAGAGCGTACCGAAGTACGAGATACCGGACGAGGGGGTGCCCGCCAACGCCGCGTACGAGATGGTCCACGACGAACTCAACCTCGACGGCAATCCGGCGCTCAACCTGGCGAGCTTCGTCACCACCTGGATGGAGCCCGAGGCCGACAAGCTCATCATGGAAAACATCGGCAAGAACTATATCGACCACTTCGAGTACCCGCAGACCGAGGTCATCCACGAGCGGGTGGTGAATATGCTGGCGCGGCTGTATAACGCGCCCCAGGAAACTACCTTCGCCGGCACCGCTACCGTCGGCTCGTCCGAAGCCATTATACTGGGGCTATTGGCGCATAAGTGGGCTTGGCGGAAACGGCGCCAGGAGAAGAAAGAGCCGTGCGACAAGCCCAACATCGTGTACGGCGCCGACGCTCACGTCTGCTGGGACAAGTTCGCCAAGTACTTCGACGTCGAGCCCCGCATAATCCCCATGGAGCCGGACCGCTTCACCCTCGACGCGGCGAGCGTAGTCGGACTCGTCGACGAGAATACCATCTGCGTGGGCGCCATCTTGGGCACGACCTTCACCGGCGAGGCCGACCCCATCAAGGAGGTCAACGACCTTCTGGTGGAGATAAAGAAGAAGAAGGGCTGGGACATCCCGCTCCACGTAGACGCGGCCAGCGGCGGCTTCATCACGCCGTTCGTCAACCCGGAGCTGGAATGGGACTTCCGCCTGGAGCGCGTTAAATCTATAAACGTCTCGGGCCATAAGTACGGCCTGGTTTACCCGGGCCTGGGGTGGCTCATTTTCCGCGACCACGGCGACTTGCCCGAGGATTTGATTTTCTACGTGAACTACCTCGGCGACGAGATGCCGACGTACACGCTGAACTTCTCGCGCGGAAGCGCGACGATACTGGCGCAGTACTACAACCTATTGCGGCTGGGCCGGCGGGGCTACACCCGGATCGCGACCAACGTCCTGGCGAACGCCCGCTACCTTGCCGGACGCCTGGCCGACTCGGGCAAGTTCGAGGTTTTGAACACGGCCAAACTCCTTCCCATCGTCACCGTGAAGTTGAAGAAGCCGGCGGATTATACGGTCTTCGACCTCTCGCAGAAGTTGCGCGAGCGCGGTTGGATTGTGCCGGCCTACACGCTGCCGCCGAACGCGGAAAAGATCGCCATTATGCGCGTCGTAGTGAAGGAGAACTTCAGCCGCGACATGGCGGACATGCTGTTCGACGACGTCGTAAAAGCGTGTGGCGTGCTGGAGGGCACCAAATCGGAGGCCGTGGTACCGACGAGGTCGCCGCGAAAAGGACACTTCGTTAACTGAGGGGTTTAAAAGGCCGAACATTAGAGCCAAGGACGGATAAGATGGACGGCAATCGAACTTCGCCCGCAAGTCGCCGCGTATTGAGCGTGTTCACGCTCGCTATGATTAACGTCGCTTTGATCGCGAGTTTACGCGGCCTGCCGACCATGGCCGAGTACGGCCTGACGGCCGCGTTCTTCTTCGTCGTGGCCGCGCTGGTTTTCCTTATACCGACGGCGCTCGTCTCCGCGGAGCTCGCCACGGGATGGCCCAAGCGGGGCGGCGTTTACGTATGGGTCAAAGAGGCGTTTGGACCCAGGTGGGGGTTTCTCGCCATCTGGCTCCAATGGCTCCAGAACGTGATATGGTACCCGACGGTGTTGTCTTTCGCCGCGGCCACCTTCGCGTTCCTCATAAGCCCCGCGCTGGCGAACAATAAATTCTACGCGCTGGCTGTCATCCTCGCAGTGTACTGGGGCGCGACGCTGGTCAACTTCCGCGGCATGAAGACCTCCGGCTGGATCAGCACCGCCGGCGTCATCGGCGGCACGCTGGTACCGGGGGCGTTGATTATCGGGTTGGGGATAGCCTGGCTGGCCCTCGGCAACCCGTCGCAGGTCCAACTGAGCGGCGCCGCGTTCGTCCCGGACCTGGGCAAGATGAGCGGTATCGTGCTGGCCGCGAGCACGCTGTTGTTCTTCGCCGGGATGGAGGTGTCGGCGACCCACGCCCAGGAGGTCAAAAACCCCCAGCGCGATTATCCCAAGGCGATCTTCATAGCGACCTTGTTGGTGCTCGCCGTCTTCATCCTCGGCACGTTGTCCGTAGCCGTCGTCGTCCCGCGTGAGAAGATAAGCCTCGTCGCGGGCCTTATGCAAGCCTTTACCGTCTTCTTGAACAAATTTCATCTGGCGTGGCTTATCCCGGTAATCGCGTTGCTCATCGCGTTCGGCGTCTTCGGCCAGGTCTCCACTTGGATAGCGGGGCCGAGCAAGGGCCTGCTGGCCGTCGCGCGCCGCGGCTACCTGCCGCCGTTCCTGCAGCGCGTCAACCGTCACGGCGTCCAGACGCACATCCTCATCATCCAAGCGCTCATCGTCACGGCGCTCTCGCTCGTCTTCCTGCTCATGCCTACCATCAGCAGCTCCTATTGGATATTGACCGCGCTCACGGCGCAGCTCTATCTCGTGATGTACGTGCTGCTGTTTATCTCGGCGCTTCGCTTGCGCTACACCGAGCCGGACGTCGCGCGCGCGTACAAGGTCCCGGGCGGCAAATTGGGGATGTGGCTCGTGACCGGCGTGGCCGTCGCGGCTGCGGCCTTCACCATCGCCATCGGCTACTTCCCGCCGGCGCAGCTAAAAACAGGCAACGTCTTCTTCTACGAGGCGTTCCTGGTCTTGGGGATGGTAATCATGTGCGCCGTCCCGCTGCTCGTGTATCAATTCCGGCGGCCCGGGTGGGCCCGACCGTCGCCGGAGGAATAGCCAGGGGAGTAACCCTTCACCGTTTTAACGGCGGTTTTTTTACCGACGAAGAAAGGGAGCGAACGCCGTGCCGAGAGTAGCCCATTTCGAGATTCCGGCCGACGAGCCTGAGCGCGCGGTCCAGTTTTACGAGAGCGTCTTCGGCTGGAAGATTAGGAAGTGGGAGGGGCCGATGGAGTACTGGCTGGTGACTACCGGCGAAGCGCCCGAGCCGGGCATTAACGGCGCGATCGAGCGGCGGAGCGAAGGCGGCGTCACGCGGAATACGGTGGACATCGCCGACGTCGACGAGTGCGTCCGAAAAGTCGAAGCGGCGGGCGGTAAGGTTATCCAACCCAAAACCGCGTTGCCCGGCGTAGGATGGTTCGCGTATTGCGCCGATACCGAAGGGAACGTCTTCGGTATGATGCAGGAAGACCCGCAGGCTAAGTAAGCAATACCGAGTGTGAGCGGTTACTACGACGACAAACTCGCCGCCGAGCGGTTACGGCGCGTCTACGAATTAGCCTCGCCGCGGGTTAGGCAATACCTGGACGCCGAGCTCGAGTACGTGCTGAGCCGGCTCGGCCCGGGCGACGTCGTGCTGGAGCTTGGGTGCGGCTACGGCCGCGCCCTCGCGCCGTTGGCGGCCCGGGCGCGCCTCGTCGTCGGCGTCGACACCTCTTTCGCCAGCCTGGCCCTCGCCCGCGACGAGCTCGTCCCCTACGATAACGTCAGCCTCCTTCAGGCCGACGCCGTGAACCTCGGCATCCGCGACGGCGCCGTCGACGTCGTGGCCTGCATCCAGAACGGCGTATCGGCCTTTCACGTCGACCCGGCCGAGCTGATGGCCGAGAGCGTCCGCGTTGCGAAGCCGGGCGGCGTCGCGCTATTCTCGAGCTACGCCGGAGCTTTCTGGGACGAGCGGCTGGCGTGGTTCGAGGCGCAGGCCGCGGAAGGCCTGCTGGGCGAGATCGACTACGAGCGAACCGGCGACGGTACGATCGTATGTAAAGACGGTTTCACCGCGACGACGTTCGGGCCGGAAGATTTCAAAGCCCTCGCCTCGTCGCTGGGCTTGAGAGCCGCGCTCGCCGAGGTGGACCGCTCGAGCCTATTTTGTGAGATCGTTAAGCCCCGTTAAATCTAACCGAGGTTATGGCTGAACCAGAAGCAGAAGCTACGGTGATCGCCGCCGAAGGAACGCCGCCGCGGGAGGAACGGCGGTTGTGGAACGTCAACTTCCTTCTGCTGTGGCAGGGGCAGTTCGTCTCCTCGCTGGGCGATACGGCCTACAGCATCGCGCTCGGCTTCTGGGTGCTGGCGGTCACGGGTTCGACCGCGCTCATGGGGACGCTCATGGCCACGACGGTATTCGCGCGCGTCGCCCTATCGCCGTTCGCCGGCGTCCTGGTCGACCGCAGCGACCGCAAGTGGATAATAGTCGTCACGGACGCGGCGCGGGGCGTCGTCATCGTCGCCGTGGCGGCCGCGGCCTTCGCCGGCGTCCTTGAGGTTTGGATGGTCTTCGCGGCCGGCGTCATATTGGGGCTGGGCGGCGCTTTCTTCAACCCCGCGATCATTTCGGCTTTGCCGGACATCGTTCCCAGGGCCAAGCTAGTCAAGGCCAACTCCGTGTTCCACCTCGTCTACGCCGCCTCCGGCATCCCCGGCTACTCCGTCGGCGGCTTCCTCTACGCCTTCCTCGGCGCGCCGCTCCTGTTCTTGATTAACGGCGTTTCGTACTTAATTTCGGCCGCGACGGAAGTGTTCATAAAGGTCCCAAAAATCCAACACGCGAAGCAGGAGTTCAGGTTTCTCGAGGACACCAAGGCCGGCCTGTCCTTCACCTGGCGGGTCCGGCCGCTGCGGTATATGCTCGCCGTCTTCTCGGTGCTCAACTTCTTCTCGTCGATGGGCATTATGCTGCTGCTGCCGTTGTTCCAGCGGACGGAATACCTGGGCCCGGAGCGATACGGCGTCGTCCTCGCCGGCATAACCGGCGGCATGTTCGTCGGTTTTATTCTTACGTCGGTTGTCCACATCAAACCCGCCCGCCGCTTCGCCGTCTTCTACGTCTCCGCCGTCGTCGGCATGGGCGCGTTGGCGGCCTTCCCGCTCTATCTACACGTCCCGCTGATGTTCGCGTTGGGCGCGGTATTCGGCCTGTTCAACGCTGTCCTGGGCGCTTTGATCATGGCCGTGCTGCAAATGACGACGCCGCAGAACATGCGCGGCAAGGTCTTCGGCCTGATGGGCACGCTTGCCGGCGGGTTGATGCCGCTCGCCATGGCGCTGGGCGGCGTGCTGGCCGAGTTCATATCGATAAGGCTTCTCATCTCGGCCTCCTTCATTCTGACGTTCCTGAGCTTCCTCCCGCTCGCGTTCTCGCCGGCCATACGGCGCTACGTCAACTTCGACCCGGACCGCGATACGCTGGAGTCGATTTCTTAGGTACGGACCTCCGCGAGGCCGGGCCCGCGTCGCCAGGATTTCGCGCGGCGTGGCGCGTGCGGGAGCGGTATAGGGAACGCATAAAATAGGGTTGAATATGCAGTTACGTTGAGTTATCGTCGATCCGGAAGCGGGTGGTTTTCAAATCCAAAAGGAGGATACGATGAAGGGAGTAGTTGTAGTGTTGGCGGTAACGGCGCTTGCGCTGGCGGGCCTCGCGTACGCG
>JAZGGY010000381.1:0-2035 GCA_036480675.1 bacterium
GAGCGTACCGCTCCAATCGCCGTTGGCCGCGGCGGCCTTACTTTTATTGGTTGCGGAAGCGCTATTGGCGGCGCGCGGCGTGCATATTCCGGGGAGCGTTCCCGTAGCGTCAAAGCCGTAGTTGTAATGATTTTGGGTACGGGCCGCGCCGGCCACGTAGCCGGTTGGTTTGCGCCAACGCGGGGGGCGGTTGGAAATCCTGTTGACAGCCGGCCCCGGTTGGTGTAATTTCAATTTGAGGAGTGAGGATGTCCTATGGGCCGTAATGCGTTAACGTTTTCGGTTGTTATAGCCGCGGGATTATTTCTCGGGCTAGCGACAAGCTGCGTCGACGAAGAGGAGCCGACGGCGTCGTCTTCGGGCGGCCGGCTGTGGGTTATCGACCAGCCGAATAGCTTCGTCCAGGTTTACGATTACGGCGGCGAACAACTTTTCACCGTCGGCAATTTCCCCTTCTTCATGAAACCCAATTGTGTGGAGGTGGACCGGCGGGACGGCTCGGCGTGGGTGCTGGACTACTATGCTAACAAGCTGCGGAAGTTCGACAACGGCGGAAACCTCATTTTCGAGACGGCCGTAGGCGGCGGGGGAGAGCCGCTCGTCCGGCGCGCAACGGCTATTGCTGTCGACCAGACGTCGGGCGCATGCTGGGTAGCCGACCGCTCACACAGCCGGGTTTTAAAGCTCGGCGCGAGTGGCAAGGTTCTCGCGACCGTCACCGGCTTCCGCTCGCCGCGCGCGGTTTCGCTGGTATATAATACCGGCGATTGCTGGGTAGCGGACGAACTTCAAGACCGCGTCGTAAAGCTACGCGCGGACGCTTCCGGGACGGTAAGCGTCGGCGGCGTTATGCTGGCGGAGTGCGGAGGCTTCGACGTTCCTTGGTCCGTCGCCGCGGACCCCGGCGGCGGCGTGTGGGCTTTGGACAAGGGCGCCGGGGCCGTCGTGAAAGTTAACGGCGCGGGCGAGCGCGTAGCGGAAGTCACCGGCTTCAGCTTCCCGTACGGCGCCGTCGCTTCCCGCGCCGCGAATTCCGTCTTCGTCGTCGACTACGACAAGGGTTGGCTGGCGGCCTTCACCCGGGAGGTGGTAGGCGTCCATCGGGTGGACGAGGCCGCGAAGCTTTTTCTGACCGGATTACCTTATCCGACGGACGTCGAACTCGACGAAAGCGGCGGTTACGTCTTTGTCGCCGCCAGCGACGGCGTACGTCGCTACTCTACCGCCGGGGAACTTTTACATAAATATCCGGAGTTGACGCTGCCGGTGGCCGTAGCCGCCGACCCGGCGCCGTAGCGTGTGAGGTCGTTCTAATTCGTCCGGTACGCGGCCGCGTACAACATGAGCGGCTGGTTGCCGGGTATTAATAAATATGTTATAATACACTACGTTTATCCGTTCGTTAAGTGCGCGTCGGCTTAGCCGGCTTAAGACAAGAAGGTGGAAAATGAGGATAACGATCACGATCGTAGCGGTTTTCGCAGCTGTAGCCGTCGCGTACGGCGCCCAGAACCCGACGTGGGCCAGGGTTTATTACGATTCCGCCGCGGCGATGGAGCGGGATATACTGGCCGCGGGCATGGACGTATGCTCGGGGGGCGAGGGGTACGTCGACGTTATAGCTCCCGCGGAGGAACTCGGCGCTTTGCAGGAGCTCGGTTACCGAATCGAGGTAATCGCTAAAGACGCCGGCGCCGGCATCGCGGCATTGCCGCCGGATATGGGCCTCTACCACACCTACCAGGAGATGTTGGACGAGCTGAAGCAGCGGGAGGCCAAGTACCCGTCTATCTGTAAGCTCTACGACGTCGGCGACACGTGGGAAAAGCGCGATATGTGGGTACTGAAAGTCTCGGACAACCCGGCGGAGAGCGAGGCCGAGGCCAAGCTCTTCGTCGTCGGCTGCCACCACGCCCGCGAGTTAATGACGGTCGAGATACCGTTGCGGTTTATAAAGGTACTCCTCGAGGGCTACGCGACGGACCCCGATATAAAGTATTACGTGGATAACTTCGAAATTTACTTCATGCCGATG
>JAZGGY010000382.1:0-9222 GCA_036480675.1 bacterium
CTTATCGACTACGTCGGGACCCTCGCCGTCGTCGCGTTCGGGCCCGACGACCTCGCGCTGGCCAAGGGCGAGCCGGCCGTACGGCGGCGCTTCCTGGACGTCTGGCTCGGCCAGGAGAGCCGGGAATACCTCTACACGCTGCAGCGCTACTACGCCGTCCTGCGCTCACGGAACGCGTTGCTCGCCCGGGCGGCGCCTCGAGCCGAAATGGAGCCGTACGACCACGAGCTCGTCGCCGCCGGCGCCAGGTTGACGTTCCTCCGGGCCGGGGCGGCCAGCGGGTTGGCGGCCGCCGCGGCCGCGGCCTACGGCGAACTCGCTCCCGAAGACGAGGAATTCGTTGTGGAGTACGACCCCGCCGTACCTTGCGACGGCGGCGCCGAAGAAGAGATCGCGCGCTCGCTCGAGCGTGCGTTGGAAGAAAACCGCGCCCGCGAAGAGCGGCGCAGACAAACGCTCGTGGGGCCGCACCGCGACGACTTGCGGCTCACGGTAAAAGGCTGCGACGCCCGCCGGTTCGCGAGCGAAGGGCAACAGCGCACCGCGGCGCTTTCCCTCCGCGTCGCCCAGTTCCGCCTCCTGAAGAAAACGCGCGGCGACCCGCCGCTCCTGCTGCTGGACGACGTCGCCTCTGAGCTCGACGCCGACCGCCAACGGCGTTTGGCCGACGTCGTGGCCGGCGCGGAGCAAATCTTTTTTACCGCTACCACCCCCCCCGCCGGTATCGAGCCTGATGCCAAAATACGTATATCAGAAGGCCAAATCGAGGCCTGGGGTTAGGCCGCGCCGAAGAAAGGCTTTGCGCGCGCGAAACCCCTAAAACTCCCGCCTTATTACTATAACGATTTCAACATCTTACGATACCGCTGGCCGGCTCGGGTCGGCCGGAATTTCCCTTGATTTTAGGCCGTAATTATTATATAATTTCGCGATAAATAATACGTGTTAATTAACGCTTGTCACGCGACCATGCGGCGTCGAATAGACTTGATTTTATGCCTAAGAAAAAGAAGAAGGCGGAAGACAAAAAACCCAAAAAAGCTGGCAAAAAGCGCGCGGCCGCGGCCTCTACCAAACGAAAAACCGCGGCGCCTCGCCGCAAGTCGGCCCGGAAGGCCGCGGCGCCGAAGAAAAAAGCCACACGTACAAAGCTGAAGAAAACGGCCCCCCGCAGCAAGCTGAAGAAAGCTCCCCGCAAAGCGACCCCTGGCAGAATTGAAACGGAGATGCGCGACGGTAAAACCGTCGACGCTCCGGTCGAAAAAGGCGTTGCGCCGAAAAAAGCGCCGGCCTACGACGCCGCCCAGATCAAAATCCTTAAAGGCCTGGAGGCGGTCCGGCGGCGGCCGGCGATGTACGTCGGCTCCACCGACCAGCGCGGCCTGCACCACCTCCTCTACGAAGTCGTCGACAACTCCATCGACGAGGCGCTCGCCGGCGAGTGCACGACCGTGGACGTCGTCCTGCGCAAAGACACTACCGTCACCGTCACCGACAACGGCCGCGGTATCCCGGTGAAACGCCACCCCCGAGCCCGGAAGTCGGCGCTGCAAATCGTAATGACGGAGCTGCACGCCGGCGGCAAGTTCGACGACAAGGTCTACAAGGTGGCCGGCGGCCTCCACGGCGTCGGCGTATCGGTCGTGAACGCGCTCTCGGAATACTGCGTCGTCGAGGTGCGCCGCGACGGCGGCGTCTGGCGCCAGGAGTACGAACGCGGCAAGCCTAAAGCCCCGGTTAAAAAGGTAGGACGCGCCAAGTCCACCGGCACTCAGACGACGTTCAAACCCGACCCCCGCATCTTCGAGACCGTCGAGATGGACTACGACACCGTCGCCCACCACCTCCGCGAACTCGCCTTCCTCAACAAGGGCCTGAAGATCAAGGTGCTCGACGAGCGAACCGGCCACGAAGACGTCTTTCAGTATAAGGGAGGGCTAAAGGCGTTCGTGGAATACCTCAACCACGCGCGCACGCCCGTCTCGCGGCCCGTAATCGTGCTGGAGGGCAAGCGCGACCACGTCGTCGTCGAGGCCGGAATTCAATACCACGACGGCTACAACGAATCCATACATACCTACGCCAACAATATCAACACCACCGAGGGCGGAACCCACCTCACCGGCTTCCGCGCCGCCCTCACCAACGCCATCAACGAGTCCGCCGCTAAAAACAAACTTATTAAAGACAACGGCCCCAGCATAACGGGGGAAGACGTCCGCGAAGGCCTGACGGCGGTACTCTCCGTAAAGCTGCCCTCGCCCCAATTCGAAGGCCAGACCAAGACCAAGCTGGGCAATAGCAAAATGAAGGGCATCACGCAATCGGTTATCTATGAGGGCCTGGTGGATACGTTCGAGCGGCGGCCGGCGATTCTGCGCGCCATTGTCAACAAGGCCATCGTCGCGGCCCAGGCGCGCGAGGCGGCCCGCAAGGCCAAAGAGCTAACTCGGCGCAAGACGGCGCTCGAGTCCGGCAGCCTCCCCGGCAAGTTGGCCGATTGCTCGAGCCGCGACCCGAAGGAGTGCGAGCTCTTCCTGGTGGAGGGCCCGTCGGCCGGCGGCTCCGCCAAACAAGGGCGCGACCGCGCCTTCCAGGCCATACTACCGCTGCGCGGCAAGATCCTCAACGTCGAGAAAACGCGCATCGACAAGATGCTCCGGAACGAAGAGATATGCACCATCATCATGGCGCTGGGCACTGGCATCGGCGCGGAGGAGTTCAACCTGGGCAAACTGCGGTACTACAAGATCATCTTAATGACGGACGCCGACGTCGACGGCGCACACATCCGCACGCTGCTTCTCACTTTCTTCTACCGCCACTACCGCCAGCTCATCGAAAGCGGCCACCTCTACATCGCCCAGCCGCCCCTCTACGGCATCCGCGACGGCAAAGAGGAACTGTATGCCTACAACGAAAAAGAGCTCAAAGAAATCCTGAGGCGTTTTCCCAAAGATAAAAAACCCCGCATCCAGCGGTACAAGGGCCTGGGCGAGATGAACCCGGACCAACTTTGGAAGACGACCATGGACCGCGAGCGCCGGACGCTCGTCGAGGTGGAGATCGCGGACGCCGCCCGGGCCGACGAGATATTCACCACGCTAATGGGTAGCGCCGTCGAGCCGCGACGCGAGTTCATCGAGTCCCATGCCAAAGAAGTCAAGAACCTGGACATCTGAAACGCTTCCACCGGGAAAGGCCCGGCCCAGCCGGGCTTCTTTATATATGGCACCCACCCCCTTCGACGCTCAACTGGCCGAAGCCACCTTCGTGGTCTTCGACCTCGAGACGACGGGTCTGGACGTAACGCGGGGTGCGCGCGTCGTCGAGGTGGGCGCGCTCAAACTCTGCCGGGGCGACGTCGAAGACCACTTCCTCACGCTGGTAGACCCGGAGGTCCCGGTTCCGGCCGGCGCCACCGCGGTCCACGGCCTGACCGACGCCGACCTCGCCGGCCAACCCAAGTTGGCGGAGGTCTTCCCGCGCTTCGTCGCCTTCGCGGGCGACGCGGCGCTCGTCGCCCACAACCTCCCGTTCGACATGTCGTTCGTCGTCGCGGCGACGACGGAGCTCGGCCTGCCGAAGCTGCCTAACGCTACGGTCGACCTGCTGGGCCTGGCGCGCAACTGTCACCCGGGCCTCGACAGCTATAGACTCGAGGCGCTGGCCCAAACGTTTAACGTGACGAACCCGGCGCCTCACCGGGCGTTGGGCGACGTCGCCGTCGAGAGCCAGCTCCTGCTCGCGTTCTCGGCCGCGGCGCGCGAACGCTTCGGCGCCGAAACGGTAAGCGATTTGGCCCTGTTTTCGCGCGGGATACCGGCCGGGGGAGACGTAAGCGCCGAGACCATAGTGGCGCTGGAATGGGCCGCGGCGGCCGGGGAGGCCGTGGCGATAATATACCACGGCAGCAAGGGCGAGAGCTCGAGGTCTATTACCCCCCTCGCCGTAAAAACCCGCGGCGGCCGCTGCTACGTCGCCGCCTATTGCCACGCCAGCGAGGCCAAGCGCGAATTCCGCCTCGAGCGGCTGCTCCTCGCGGCCGGCGAGAACTAGCTCCCGCCCTTACGCCTTGACCCGCCGACGACGGCGTGGTATCCTATGCCGGTAGTGAATGAAGACGATACAGCGTACCGCCTCCGCTACCTCGACGACGCCGTACTCCGCGAGAAATCCGAAACCGTTAAATCCGTCCGGACGGCGGAAAGCGCATTGATAAAGGCCATGGCGGACGTCATGGTCAAGCACCGGGGGGTAGGCCTGGCCGCGCCCCAGTTAGGGGTTTTGAAACGGATAATCGTGGTCCACCCCTCCCTCCTCCCCGAGGGCACCGATACGTTGTTTATTAACCCGGAAGTCGTCTGGACGTCGGACGACGAAGACGTAGAAGATGAGGGTTGCCTCAGCCTGCTGTCGGTAGCGTCGCCGCTCGCCCGGCCGGCGCGCGTAACGGTAAAATACGTCGACGCCGAAGGGCGCGGGCGGGAACTCGAGGCGGAAGGGCTCGGCGCCCGGGCGCTGGTCCACGAAATCGACCATCTGGACGGCGTACTCTTCATCGACCACCTCTCCCGCCTGAGGAGAAAACAAGTACGCGACTATTTTCGCAAGTTGTACCGCGAACTCGGCCTGGAAAACCGTTAAAACCCGGGCGGCGAACGAAGGATTCGGCATGCGTTTTAAATTCCCCAGGATCATCCCGCGCGAGGAACGGTTCTTCGACATGTTCACCGAGCTCGCCGGCATGGCGGTGGAGGCCGCGACCGAGTTGACGAAACTCGTCAACGACATCGAAAACGCGGCTCGCTCGGCACGTACGATAAAGGACATCGAGCACCGCGCCGACGACGTCACCCACGGAATAATCGACAACCTCAACCGCGCGTTCGTAACGCCCATCGAGAGAGGCGACGTCCACGCGTTGGCCTGCGCCCTCGACGAAGTAATCGACTACATCGAAGTCGCGGGCTACAAGATAAGCCTCTACGAACTGGACGGCGTGCGGCAAGAGGTCGTGGTACTCGCCGAGCTCGTTCTGGTCAGCACAAAAACCGTCGAGAAAGCGGTGCGCAGCCTCCGGCGATTCCCGGACGTAAAGCCCCACCTGCTGGAGATAAACCGCCTCGAGGAGGAAGCGGACCACATTTGCCGCAACGCCCTCGCCAACCTCCTCAACAACGAGACCGATGCCGTCGCCATTATCAAGTGGAAAGAGATAATAGAGGTCCTCGAGGGCACCACCGACCGCTGCGAAGACGTCGCCAACATCGTCGACGGCGTAATAGTAAAGAACGCCTAACCCCCGATTAACGCGTAAGGCCGGCTGAGGTCGATGCTCGAAACGTTCCTGCTTCTCGGTGTCGTAATAGCCCTCGCCTCGGTTTACAACTTCATCAACGGCGTCAACGACTGCGCCAACGCTATCGCCACCACCGTCTCGACGCGCGCGCTAAAACCCTATCAGGCGGTCTTGATGGCCGCCGTTTTTAACACCCTGGGCGCGTTCGTCACCACCGCCGTCGCCAAGACCATTGGCAAGGGCATCGTCGACCCGGCCGACATCAGTTTGTGGATCCTCATCTTCGCGCTGGTGGGCGCCATCGTATGGTCCGGCAGTTGCTCGTACCTCGGCATCCCCATAAGCATCACGCACGCCATGGTCGGCGGCCTGATGGGCGCCGCCGCGGCCGCCTACGGCGTCGGTACGTGGCAATGGGACGGCATCCGGAAAATAGTCATCGCGATGGTGCTCTCCCCCATCGCCGGCTTCGTCATCGGATACATCTTTATGGTGGCGGTGTTGTGGCTGTCGCGGCGGGCGGTGCCGCGCAAGGCCCATAAGTTTTTCCGCGTCTCGCAGATATTCTCCGCCGCGGCGATGGCGTTCAGCCACGGCGCCAACGACACCCAGAACGCCATGGGCGTAATCACCGCCGGCCTGGTTATCGCGGGTCTCCAGACCGACTTCCACGTCCCGGTGTGGGTAATACTCAGCTCCGCCCTTTTCATGGGGCTCGGGACCCAGCTAGGCGGGTGGCGCATAATACGGACGATGGGCTCGCGCATGGTTCGCCTCCAGCCGTCACACGGCTTCAGCGCCGAGACCGCCTCGGCCCTGGTCATCTTCGTCAACTCCTGGCTGGGCGCGCCCATCAGCACGACGCAGGTCATCGCCACCGCAATTATGGGCGTGGGCGCCACCCAGAACATCAACGCCGTCCGCTGGGCGCTGGCGCGGCGCATCGTCATCACGTGGTTCCTGACCATACCCGCCGCCGCCGCCATTAGCGCCGGCTGCTACTATTTCGTACACTATCTGTTCGGCGTAGCATAATTCGCCGGGAGGAGAACATGGCAACTCGCGTACTCGTTATATCCCTCGCAGCCTGCGTGGCCTTCTTCGCCGGCTGCGGCCCCTGCGCCAAAAAAGAGCAGCTCCCGCCGCCCACCCCCATCGAAGAGGTATTGACCGAGGCCGTCAGCCAATGGGAAGCGGGCCGCTGGTGCGAATACCGCCTTACGAGCCGCGGCGGTAAAGAGTCGGACGTCCTCGTCGCGCTCACCGGCAAGGAGCGCCGCGGCGGCCGCGACTACTTCTGGCTGGAGTTCGTCGTCGAACGCGAGGGGCGCAAAGTCATATCGAAGGCCCTGGTGCCCCAGCTCGAGAGCGTATCCTTCCTTAAAAGCGGCAAGGACTTGACGCGGGAATCGGAACGCCTTATCGTCAAGGTGGGCGACGCCCGGGCGGTGGAGCTACCTCTCAAGGAACTCCAGCTGCTGCAGAAGGCTATGGAAATCGCGGGCCAGGGGCCCGACTTGAACGAGGTCTTCGGCGGCGGCGGGGACGTCGACGCCGAGGAGGCCGGAACCGAAGCGTACGAAACGCTCGCCGGGAAAAAGTTGACTTGCGAAAAGCTGGTCCTCACGAAAGCGGGGCGCGAGGTCGGCTACGCTTACGTCGCCGAGGAAATACCGGTCTTCGGCATCGCCTTCTCCGAGCACGAAAAGGGCACGCTGGAGCTGGTCGACTACGGCGACTCCGGCGCCACCACCGCCATTACCGAAGAGCCCCAAAAGCTCGACTTCGTCGGTATCGCCGAGGGCTTAAAAGACATAAAGATCAAATAGGGGAAATATGATGGAGGCAAAACGCAACTCGATCCCTAAGCAGGAGGCCCCTTTCGGCCCCGACAAACCCGCCTTTATCGTCGGCGAGGCGGGCTCCAACTGGCGCGCCGGCGAGCTGGGCGGCGACGAGGAACGCGCCCACAAGCTTATAGACGCCGCCGCCGAAGCCGGCTGCGACGCCGTCAAGTTCCAGGTCTTTCGGGCGGAGACTATTTACGCCCCCGGCGCGGGCCAAAGCGATTACCTGGCCAAGGCCGGTATCCACGAGGACGCCCTCGAGTTACTCCGCGGCCTCGAGATGCCCTACGAGATGCTGGCCGGCCTCGCGGCCCACGCGCGGGAACGCGGCCTGGAGTTCATGGCCTCCGCCTTCTCCGTGGCCGACGCCCGGGCGGTAGACCCGCACGTCACGGTCCACAAAGTGGCCTCCTCCGAGCTCAACCACTTCCGCCTGCTGGAATTCTTAACCGCCACCGGCAAGCCCCTTCTCATGTCAACCGGCGCCGGCACGTACGCCGACATCCAGCGCGCGCTAGATTTCGTGCGCGCCGCGGCCGACGTCCCGATAGCCCTCCTACAGTGCACCGCGGCCTACCCCGCGCCGCCCGAAGCGGTCAACCTACTCGCCATCCCCAAATTGGCCGATACGTTCGGCGCCGTCGCCGGCCTGTCGGACCACTCCGCCGACCCGGTAGCCGCTCCCGCCGCGGCCGTCGCGTTGGGCGCCAAGGTGGTCGAAAAACATTTCACCCTCGACTCCGGCCTGCCCGGGCCGGACCACTCCTTCGCCATCGAGCCCCACGAGCTCGCCGCCATGGTCCGGGCGATACGGCTGGTGGAGACGATGCGGGGGAGCGGCGAAAAAGAGATCCAGGCCGCCGAAGAGGAGCTGTTCCGCTACTCCCAGCGCGCCATCCAAGCCACGCGCGACGTCGCCGCCGGCGACGTTTTACGCGAAGGCGAGAACGTCGACATCCTGCGCCCCGGCAAGAACCCCAAAGGGCTGAACCCGTTTCGCATAGTTGACGTGAACGGCCGCCGCGCCACCCGCGACATTCCCGCCGGCGACGGCATCCAAGAAGGCGACTTCGCCTGACGGCCTCGAGCGGCCGCTTCCCAAGAGGAGGGCTATGGCAGAGAGAGCGTTTTGGGAAAACCACCACGCGCGCCGGCGCATGGTCTACCCCGCCGAAGAGGTCGTGCGGTTTGTGGCCTACGCCTTCCCCCGCGCCGAGGGCCGCCGCGCCCTACGCGCCCTGGACCTGGGCTCCGGCTCCGGGCGCCACGCCGTCCTCCTGAGCCGCTCCGGCTTCCGGACCTTCGCGCTCGACTACTCGTTTCAGGCCGCCGTCAACGTGCGGGCCTTTTTGGCCGAGGAGGGGCTCGCCGGAAGCGCCGCCTGCGGCACGATGGACCGTCTCCCGTTCCGGGATAATACTTTCGACGTCGTCCTGCCGTGGGAGTGCATATTCTACGGCGACGAGGCCGCGGTCGCGGGAGCGGTTGCGGAGGTTCGACGGGTCCTCGCCCCCGGAGGTTGGTGCTTCACCAACCTCCGCTCCCCGGACGATTCGCACGTCGCCGAATCGAAGGCCGTGGGCCCGAACGTCTACCTCAACCGCGGCGAGTGGGACGGCCTCACCTTCGCCGTCTTCGACGAGGAGGGAGCGCGTGCTCTCTTCGCCGACGGCTTCGAGCCGGTATGGTTCGACCGCTACCTCGTCACTCGCCGCAACGATACGTCTCGAGATGCAGGATGGATGCTGCTCGTCCGCAAAAAGTAATCGCCCTCCACCAGCCGGTGTATCTGCCTTTTCCGGGCTTCTTTCAAAAGATGGCTCGAGCCGACGCCTTCGCCTTCATGGACTTCGTCCAACTCAGCAAGCAGAGCTGGCAGGTCCGCAACCGCATCAAAACCCGCGACGGGCCCCTCTGGCTCACGGTGCCGGCCTACGTCAAGGGGAAACGGGACCAACTCATCCGCGACGTCCGCGTAGCGGAAGGACCCTGGCGCCGCAAACACCGGGACGCCATAAAGCAGAGCTACGGCAAGGCGCCTTACTTCGGCGACTACGCCGACTTCTTCGACGA
>JAZGGY010000383.1:0-2168 GCA_036480675.1 bacterium
GCCAAAACCAGCGCCGACATAATAACGAACAGAAGTGCCTTTTTCACTTCGCCTACCTATTAAAGTTTAAACGCCCGGCGGTAGGAACGGCGTCAGCAGCCTTACGCCGAAATAAATGAACCCCGCCACAGTAACCAGCACGATAACATAAAACGCTATGGCCTTCTTGAGCGAAAAACCGTGCACGGCCGATACGCCCCAGCCGTAGAGCGAAAGGCGCAAGACGAACGCGAGAATACCGCCCACGGCCGGGATAATCTCGGCCACCGCAGCGGCCTGAGCGTAGGCCGCGGCCCGGGTAGTACCGCGCACGGCCGCGCGACCCCCCAAGCCCCGCGCCAGCAAGTGGAGGAACGCCACCGTCACTACGAACGACAGGATATAGGCGGCCGGGGCCAGCACCAACGACATAGCCGCGACCAGCGCCGCGCCGGAAGGCCCGACGATCGCGCTCGCGGCCTCGCCTATTCCCCATAAACTCCCCACCAGGCCGATAGCCAAACATATGGCCGCGAAGATCAACGGCTTGAATAGGCCGCCGTCGGGCGCGAGGCCGGCGAAGAACGCGCGCGGCGCGAAGATGACGTCTCGCCAGGTGGTGAAAAATGCGCGCGCGTACGACATCCCGCGGCGGTTTTCCCAAGACACTTCCCGGCGCAAACCGTTCTTGGCCGAGAGCGCTTCCACGCACTCCCGGCAGACGAGTTGGCCCGAGACCTCGGCGCCGCGGCTGACGCACAGCGCGCACGTATACCGGCCGCAACGGGGACAAGCCGCTATGGCCGGCCGGCCGGCGTGCCGGGGGCAAACGCCGTAGGTCTTTCGCTCGTCAGCCACCACAGCGTAAGAATATATCAATAAAGAGTAATAGAGTCAATACAGCGAACGTCCGACGCGAAGGCGGCCTCGTCGAGGCCGCCCGCGCCTTAGGGAAAATCGGAGCCCCGTTCTTAATCCGGCGGCGTTGCCGCCGCGACCTCCATAAATTCCAGAGGTACTTCTTGCATCTTCAAAGATAACACTTTCGATATACCCCGCCGTTCCATCGTAACGCCGTAAATGGCGTCGGATTCCTCCATCGTGCGGCGGGCGTGAGTGATGACCAGGAATTGGACGGCGTCGCGGTACTGCGCCAATATTTTCAGGAACCGGCCGATATTGTTTTCGTCGAGCGGCGCGTCGACCTCGTCGAGGATGGCGAACGGCGCGGGCCGCGCGTTGAAGAGGGCGAATATCAGCGCGATGGCCGCGAGGGCTTTCTCGCCTCCCGACAGCAGCGAGAGGTGTTCCATCTTCTTGCCCGGCGGCTGGGCGTAGACGTATATACCGGCGTCGAGAGGGTCCGCGCCCGCTTGCAGCTTAAGGTCGGCCTGGCCGCCGCCGAAGGCCTCGCGGAAAATCCGTTGGAACTCCTCGCGGACGAGCTCGAAGGTGGCGACGAACTTCTCGCGGCTGTGAGCGTCGATCCTCGCTATGCCCTCGTCGAGGTCGGCGCGGGCGCGCGCGAGGTCGGCCCGCTGTTCCTCCAGCTCGGCCAGCGTCGCGGCCAGCTCGTCGTACTCGCGCGCCGCGAGGAAATTGATTTCGCCCATCTTGCCGAGCCGTTTGGCCAGCTCTTCCCTCTCCACTTCCGCGGCCGAGACGTCGCCCTCAAGTTCGTACTCGTCCGCGGCCAGCGTGCTAAGCCGGACGGTGTGCTTGGCCGCGACCGCCTCCTCGAGAGCGCTCAACTCGCCCACCAGCGAGGCGACCTCGATTTCCCGCTCCTTCACCGCGTCCGCCACTTCCACCGCCGCGGCCTCCCCGGCAGCCCGCGCCTCCTCCGCCTCCCGCCGCCGGCCTACGAGTTCCGTCCGGATTAGACGGGCTTCCTCGACGGCGCGCTCCACGTTGCCGAAAGCGGCCGCGCGTTCCGCTATCTCGGCGCCGCACTCTTCTACCTCCACGGCAAGCTCGGCCGCCTCCGCGGCCTTCCCCTCGGACGCCGCGGCCAGCCCCTCCAGCCTGGCCCCGCCCTCCTCCTTCAACTGCTCAAGGCGTCCGCGCTCGCTCGCTAACCCGCGCGATTTCTCGCGCAACGTCGCGACTTCCTCGCGCGCCGCCGCCGCCGCCTTTTCGTTCTCGACGACGCCGCCGCGGACGGCCCGCAGCTGTCCCTCGGTCTTCTC
>JAZGGY010000384.1:0-3331 GCA_036480675.1 bacterium
AGGTAAACCGCTGGACGCGGTGGTTGCCGGCGTCCGCGACGTAAACGTTGCCGTTGGGCGCGACGGCTATCCCCGTCGGCGCGTTGAATTCGCCCGCGGCGGCACCGGGCGAGCCCCACTGGCCGGCGTATTTAAAATCGGCGGAGGCGGCCGCGGCGATACAAATTGAGAGAGCTGCTAGTATCGATACTCGTTTCATTTTCCGTCCTTCGTTCAAACGCGACTACCGGCTCGGCGCGAACGCCGTCCCGAGCCGGAGTCGTGTTAGGAAGTTGCCGGTAGATCCGTTACGCGATTTATTTGAAAAGCCCTTTTACCCGTCCCAACGACGTCGGCTCGACCGCGGGCCGGACGTCCTTAAAATATTGCACGCGGTTGTTGTTGGTGTCCGCGACGTATACTCGTACCGTCGACGTATCGGTGCGGCTCCAACGCGTCGCGGCGACGCCCCACGCGTAATTGAGTTGGCCGTCGCCGGTTCCGACGGAGCCCCACTTGCCGAGAAAACTACCCGTCGGCGTGAAGTACTGAATGCGGTGGTTGTAGCAATCGACGACATATATGTTGCCTTCCGGGCCGACCGCGACGCCGCACGGCGTATTGAATTGGCCGTCGCCGCTTCCGCGCGTGCCCCACGACCGCACGTAGCTCCCGCCCGAGGTAAACCGCTGGACGCGGTGGTTGCCGGCGTCCGCGACGTAAACGTTGCCGTTTTCGCCTACCGCTATTCCTTGGGGGTCGTCGAATCGGCCCTGGCCGCTGCCCCGCGCGCCCCAACGGCCCAGGAAGCTCCCCGCCGGCGAGAAGTACTGGACGCGGTAATTGCCGGCGTCCACGACGTATACGTTGCCGTTCGGCGCCAAGGCTACCCCCAGCGGTTTATTGAATTGTCCCTCGCCCGTCCCGCCGGTGCCCCAAGACGTCAGCAAACTCCCTCCAGCCGTGAAGTATTGTATCCGGTGGTTCAGCGAATCGCCCACGTAAACGCTGGTCGCCGAGGCGGCGATCCCGGAGGGGAAGCGGAACTTACCGGCGGCGGTGCCGTACGAACCCCACTTCCCAAGGTAACTCCCCGTGGGCGTGAAATACTGGACGCGGTGGTTGTGGCGGTCGACGACGAAAACCCGGCCGCCGGGCGCAACGGCGACGTCCCACGGGTGGTCGAACTGCCCTTCGCCGGTCCCTTGTGCGCCCCACTTCCCTTCGTACTCGAAGTCGGCGAGCGCCGGTACTGCGGCCAGTAATACGGCCGCCGTCGCAATTCCCATTCTCATGTTCGAACCTCCCCTGTTATACGGCGAGACCGTCGCACTGTTCCGGTTATAATCGCGACCGCCGCTTGTTCCTGCCGGAAGAGGTGATGATGCCCGTTATTTGAAGAGCCGCCGGCGCGGCCGTTATTATAGGAAAGCGGTTCGTAAGTCGGTCGGCGTTCCAACGTACGTTTCGTTTTGGTTTACGTTTATTTTTTCGAATTCGCGCAAGGTCCTATTTCTTTTTCTTATATTTGTAAGAAGCCCATATCCAGGCGGCGAGTAGTATAAGGCCGGCGCCGAAGAGGGCGTAATTCTCGAAGTAGCGCCACTGCACCGCGGGTCCCAGGCCGCCCACGACGGCCCACACGAACGGTATGAACGTGAAGCGCCAGCGCGGCTTGCGGTCGAAGGTGAAGAGCAGCATCCCGCACGTGAATATCGCGATCGGCGTCGCGCAGCCGAAGAGCGCGAGCTCGGGCCACCCGTGTTTGAATATCAGCGCCGTTATGGGGTACCCCACCAGCGACCAGCCGGCGACGGTCGCGCCGACGTGACCGAGCTTTGGGTGAAAATACGGCCGGAATTCGATCTTGGGCCAAAAGATTTCGACGGCGAAAAATGCCGCCTGCAGGAGGAACAGCGCGCCCCAGGCGTAGCCGGCGGAGTTTATCCGGGTGTAAAACGTTATCATGTAGAAGATGCCGAGCCAGGCCCAAAGGACGGCCAGGACGCCTTTCACGGCGACGTCGGACCGCTTGCCGGGGCGCGTGAAGACGAGGAACGCCGCGCCTATCGCCAGCAGGTAGAAGAGGATATGCGCCGGAAAGACGGCGCGGTTGAATTCGGCGAGGAAAGATGTAAATGCTTCAACGCTTATCATGGGGTAGCTCCTCCGGCGGTTTCGGATTCGCGTATGGGCAGCGTTCGCCATAAGGCGGCTACGAAATAAAGTATAGCCGCGGCCGCGACGCCGGCCAGGATTAATTCCTCGTAAAAGTGCCAGGCCTCGGCGACGCAGAGGCCGGCTATGAGCGCCCAGGCCGCGGGGACCACGAAAAATAGCGGCTTGGGCTTATGGAGCGTGAAGGTAAGTAGGGCCAGCGTAAACGCCGCGGTGGCCCCCGGCGCGGTACCTACGAGCCTCAGCTCGGGCCAACCGCGGCCGAGCCATGTTGAAACAATAGGGTGTAAGATTCCGGCCACGGCGATCAACGAACACCCTATTAATAGCGTGGCGGGGCTATTAAAAGGTCTGAATTCCAACGTTCCGAAGAATGCGTCCATAAAGAAAAAAGTGCCCTGTAGTATGAAGACGAAGGCGAAGAGGTAGGCGACGTGGAACTCGGGCGCGAAGCGGCCCCAAAAGAATATAATGGCGGTCCAGAGCCACAACACGTTGAGCATAATTTTAACTATTAAGTCGCTGAAGGCGCCGGGCTTGGCCAATACGAACGCGACTGCGGCCAACGCGACGACGGCGCCGAAGGCCGCCGCCGGCCAGTACGCGCGGTTATATACGCCGACGAGCCCTAGGACGAGCTCGCGAGTGGGGATTCCGAATTCTTCTGCGGCGGCGGTATACGAAGGCATTAGCCTGTTGCTAGAAGATAGCCGTTACTTTTTTACCCTAAGCTGCGGGAACGCGATGACTTCGCGGATGTTGGGCGCGTCGGCCAGGATCATCGCGACGCGGTCGACGCCGACGCCCAGGCCGCCTGCCGGCGGCATGCCGTACTCCAGCGCCTCCAGGAAGTCCTCGTCCACCTGCTGGGCCTCCTCGTCGCCGGCGGCTCGAGCTTCCGCTTGCGCCTCCAAGGCCCGGCGTTGCTCGCCGGGGTCGTTCTGCTCGCTGAAGGCGTTGGCTATTTCTAAGTTACATATATATAGCTCGAACCGCTCCGCCAGCGCGGGGTTGTCGCGTTGCCTTTTGGCGAGGGGCGAAAGTTCCGCCGGAAAGTCGACTACGAACGTCGGCGCCCAGAGCTCCCCGACGACCAGCGCGTCGAACAGCACGTCAATCGCCCGGGCGCGGGACCAGCGCCCTTCTACTTTGGGCCACAGCTCGGCGTATTCGC
>JAZGGY010000385.1:0-3020 GCA_036480675.1 bacterium
GATGGTTATTCTCTCGACGATACCCCGGGCGAGGGTCCGCTCCTCGGCGGCGTCAAAGAACGAATATTTGAGGGAGGAACTTCCGCAGTTGAGGGTAAGTATTTTCATGGCGCCCTAAAGAACGTCGTAAGAACACGCCCGCGGGAGGGAACTTAGCCGTCGGACGGAAACGGCGGCGAAGGCCGCCGCCGTTTAATACTATATTCCGGCCGCAAGGTCAAGCGGTATTAAAAAACGAGGGCGGGCGCTACGCCGAAGGTAACGTCCGTCCGCGCGCCGCTCACGCCCTTCAGGTCGAAATCGCCGCCAAGTTGATACAGGTCGCCGCGGATGCCCAACCGCGTATCCACGCGCACCGGCCCCCAGGAGTACCACGTCAACTGCAGCGCGGCGGCGCCCGCGACGAAGTCGTACGCCAGGTTGTGCTCGTGGAAGACCTTGCGCCGATGTCCACTTTGGTAATAATACTTCCGCCATGCGCCGCCGGATTCGTGATGCGTATCGTACCCCACCGCGACGAGCAGGCGCCAACTCACCGGTTCCGTCCACAGCTCCACGCCCGCCGAGGGCCCCACGAAGAGGTCGTTCACCGCCCGGCCGTAAACGGCAATGGTGGGATCGCCCCGCAACGTCCACGGGCTTAAATCCTTACCCTCGTACGTGGCGTGACCCCAATAAGCGCTCAGGCCGACCGTCGGCCTTAAATCGCCTTCCCCCAGGCGCCACCCGCCGGCCAGGTGGCTATTGAGTTCCCGATAAGACGTCTCTTTCCATTCGCCTCTCCAACCGGAAAGTAGCGGGCCCTCGTCCGAAGCGCCGGGGGGAAACGAAAAGCCGCCCTCTACGTAGAACGGCCCTTTGGAATAACCGGCGGCCGCGCCCCAAAAGGTCGCGCTCCGTCCTATATCCTTCCCGTCCGTCTCGGCGTACCCGGTCGAACCGGAGGCCCGCGTCCAACCGGCGGTGGGGCCGAGCCAAATTTCACCCCACGCCGCGGCCGCGCAAGCCGCGGCCAAAACCGTTATTAGTAAACGCATTTCCCGCCACCTCCTAACGTCAACGGCGATATTTTAACTACCCACAACGAATATTACAAGCAAAACCCCTTAGGCGGGCGCGACGGCGAAGGAAACGACGGCCTTCCGGCCGCCTCTCATTTTGTACCGAGGCCGTAAAAAACCCCCACTTTTTCAGCGGGGGCTTTTCATTATAAGTCCGGTCGGCGTTATTATTTATAGAGCGCTTTGATTGCGCCGAAAGACGCGGGCGAGACGCTTACATGGCCGGTGTTGAAATCGATCCAACCGGTCCTTCGCCCCATAACTATGGAACCTTGGTAGCGCGCAACTTGATTCGTCTCGTAATAACGCACTTGGGGGGTGCCGGACGGGGTGTACCCGGAGATGTTGAAGGACGCTACCCACATCCCCGGAGAGACCGGGCCCTGAATCCGGAACGAGCCGACGGTGGACCCGCCCAGCCGCAGGTCCATGTTGATATAACCAGAAGACGTCAAAAAGCTTTGCGTGATAGGAATATGGACTTTCGCCGAATTGAGTTGTGCCGTACCGATGTTGCGGTTGCCGTACACCGTATCGCCGATGTTCCACCAATTCGGGTTATACTGGATTCTCCACGTATCAGAACCGCGCGGGAAGGATGCTACCACCGTAGCCCCTAACGCGACCGAGGGGACAAGAAGTAACGCGAGCCATTTCATTTTTATACCTCCTTGCTAAGTCTTTTGTAGATACCTATATAGCACCGAAGAAGAGAATTTACAAGGTTTTTTTTCCCATTACGGTCCGCCTCCCCGCGGTCAACGTCGACATATCAACGACCGGCTATAACTATTAAAAAGTTGAAACGCTGAAACAAGCCGACGCGCAAGCTCCTTAATCGCCGGGATAAAAGGCCGTCAGCGTCCGGAGCTCCCGCGCGGCGCTATCGTCCTCGCCCGAGCGGTAGTAAACCTTTATCAGATTCTCTCGCGCCGCTCGAAAAGTCGGGTCCAACGCCAACGCGCGTCGGTAGTGGGCGGCCGCGGCCTCGACGTCGCCGCGTCCTTCGGCGTAGGCGCCGAGGCTGTTCTGCACCTTCTCGGCCCGGGCGCCTAGGCGCTCCGCCAATTCCAGGCAAAAACCGGCCCGCGCGTAGTCGCCCCCGCGCGCCCGGTCGCGGCTCTCGTCCACGTATTGCACGCCCAGGTACGTCGCGGTCCAGTAGTCAACGTACGGCGGCGGCTCCGGCTCGACGCCGCGGCGACGGTAGAGCGACCACCAATCGCGCGCCGTCGGTTCCTCGCCCGGCGGTACCAACCGCCAGACGCGGGCGCGCTTCTCGTACCGGTAGCCGTAGTACCGGGGCGGCCCGAACGGGTAGAGCATGTAATAGTCGCGCCGGCGGTCGCGCACCAAC
The DNA here is from genome assembly GCA_036480675.1 of bacterium. GTDB lineage: Bacteria > RBG-13-66-14 > B26-G2 > WVWN01 > WVWN01 > WVWN01. The sequence goes on from JAZGGY010000385.1 coordinate 2,419, forward strand.
GCCATAAACGCCTCGACGTACCGGTCGGCGCCAGCCGCCGCCGGCATATATAAGTACTCCTCGCCGACCAGGTCGAAGAAGTCGTGGAACTGGCGCGTCCCGGCGGCGTCGACGAAGTAAACGTCCGGCCGGGCCAACGCGGCCGTCACGACCGCGGCCAAAGGCCCCGTTACGGCGCTGCCCTCGAAGCTGAGTATAAAGGTGGCGCGCGGGCCGACGACGCGCAAAACGTTACCGGCGGCGTCCTCCGCGTACGGGAAATCGGACCGTTCCGCGGGGCCGAACCGCGCCGGGACCGCGGCCGCAGCGACGACGACCGAGACCAGGGCCGCGGCCGCCCCGGGCCAAAAACGCCACCTCGCCAGCCGCCGGCACAACCACACGACGCACGCGCCGCAAGCCAACGCCCACGCCAGATACAGCGCGGCGTACCATGTCCGCCAATTGGCCGAATAATAGTTCAGGATGAACGCGGCCGCGCCCGCCGCAGCTCCGAACGCCAGCATCGCGCCTCTCGGCTTTCGCCGGAAAAGCCAGCCGGCTCCCAAAACGCCCGCGCCCAGGCCGAGCCACCCGAACTGGCTGAGAAAAACGTCTCCGGC
>JAZGGY010000386.1:0-12263 GCA_036480675.1 bacterium
TTGCCTTTACGGCGCGCTCGCCCGCGTCACCCCCGACGAGGGGCAACCCATCCGCGTCTCGGTCCTCCAGCCCAACATCGACCAGGACGTCAAGTGGGACCCGGCGTATCGCGACCAGACGATACGCGTGATGGTGGACCTGAGCTACGAGGCGAAGCGCGAAGGGGCGGCGTTGATAATCTGGCCCGAAACGGCGACGCCGTTCTACCTCTTCGAGGACCCGTTCTACCGGGAAGTAGTCTACGACGTCGCCGCGGACTTATCGGTTGACCTCCTTACCGGAACGGTCGAGCGGCGGCCCAGGCCCGACGTCGTCCGCGGTCGCGACCATTACCGCTACAACGCCGCCGTGCTCGTCACGCCCGCTCGAGCCGTCGCGGGCCGCTACGCCAAAGTCCACCTGGTGCCGTTCGGCGAACATATCCCCTGGGAAGCGGACGTCCCGGCCATTACCGAGACCCTTTTCGCCGGTTCCGGCGACTTCACGCCCGGCCCGGGCTGGGAAGTCATCAGTTCTTCCCGCTACGACCTGGGCTGCCTTATCTGCTACGAAGCGGTCTTTCCGGACATTTCCCGTACGTACGCCCGGCGCGGCGCGGACTTCCTCGTCAACATCACCAACGAAGCATGGTTCGGTCGGACCAACGCGCCGTATCAAACGTTGGCCTCGTCCGTCTTCCGCGCCGTCGAAAACCGCAGCTGGTTCGTCCGCTCCGCAAACACGGGGGTAACCTGCTTCATAGACCCCAACGGCCGCGTCGTCCGCAAGTCCAAGATCTATATCCGCAACCAGCTTACGGACGACGTTTATCGCCGCCGCTATCTCACTTTTTACGCCCGCTACGGCGACTGGTTCGCCTACGTCGTCGCGGCGGCCGCGGCGCTCATCTGCGGCTGGACGTTGTTCAGCGTTGCCAGACAATATCGGCTGTCACGGCGGCGGCGCGCGGACCACTAATATCGGAAATAATAATAGGCCGTAAGGAGGTCGTACCGATGACCGTACTCAGGACCGTAGCCATAATATTCATCTTCTTCTGCTCCGTAGTAGCGTGGGTCGTCCTCGGCGGCACCCTCGTACACCGGACGGACAAAGCGAAGGAATTTAGCGCCGACGCCGTCGGCCAACTCTGGGGCACGGAGCAACGTCAACGCGCCCCCCGCTTCTACTACTTGGTAGCGCGCGAAGTCGAAGTCGAAACCGGCGAAGGCGAAAAACCGGCAGAGACCAAGAAGAAAGTAATCGAGGAGCCGGTTTTCGTCGAGCCGACCGGGACCGAAATCGACGTCGATTTGAAATTGGAGCATCGGAAGAAGGGCCTTTTGTGGTTCAGCACGTACGTCGTCGACTACCGCTCGCGGTACAGCGTTAAGAACGATACGCCCCAGCCCCGCGAGGTTTTCGTCGAGTTCTCTTTCCCGGCGACGAACGCCCTCTACGACGACTTCACTTTCCACATTAAAAACGAAGAGGTCGAATTTCCGCCCAACGCCGCCGACAGCATCGTGGCCTCCGCCGAGCTTGCCGCCGGCGAGACGGCGGACGTGGTAATCGGTTACAAATCGCCCGGCCTCGACCGCTGGATTTATTCCTTCGCCGACGGCGTCGCGCGCGTCCAGAACTTTACGCTCAACACGGGCACAGATTTCGACGAAGTAGACTTCCCGGAAGGCTGCGTATCGCCCACCGCCAAGGAGAAGACGGCCGACGGCTGGCGCTTAACGTGGCACTACAAGGACCTCGTTACCGGGTATCAGCTCGGCGTCGAAATGCCCAAGAAACTTAACCCCGGCCCCATCGCCAGCCGCATGTCGTTCTTCGCGCCGGTCTCGCTGTTGTTCTTCTTCACAATCCTGTTCATAGTCTCCGCCGTCAAAGTGGGTAAAATTCCGCCCCTACACCCGATGAACTACTTTTTCCTGGCGGCGGCGTTCTTCGCTTTCCACCTCCTCTTCGCGTACCTCGCCGACCACGTCGACGTCCATTTAACGTTCCTGGCGTCGACTCTCGTCTCGTGCGGGTTGGTCTTTATTTACGTCGCTTTGGCGCGCGGCGCGAGATACGCCGTAGCGTACGCGACGTTCCCGCAACTCATGTTCCTGGTGCTGTTCTCCTACGCCTTCTTCTACCCGGGATACACGGGCCTCGTCATAACGGTCGGCGCTATCGTTACGTTGGCGGTACTCATGTTCGCCACGGCTCGCGTCGATTGGGCCGCCAAGTTCGGCGCCAAACGGAGCTAAATTAAAGGCGTCGCGTTTGGCGCGGCGCCTTTTTTTTGTTATAATACAAGGCGACAAAAAGGTCCGGCGCTGAAGAGACGCGGTTATGCCCGAAAAGCCCAAAGACAATCCGCCGGAAATAGCTGCCGACCCGGGAACTACGGGGACGGTACCGGTAGAGGCCGCGCCCGCCCAAGGCGAACGGCGCCACGACTACCTGCTCACGCTGGTACACGAATTCCGCAACCCGCTGGCGGCCCTGGCCGGCGCCGTCGACATCCTCGAAGACGAGCTCCGGCCCCACCTCGACCCCGAGAAGCGCGCGTTCTTCGACATAGTAGAAGTCAGCCTCGTCCGTTTAAACCAGATGCTCGACGAAATGCTCGAGCTCACCGCCCTCGAGGGGCGCGAGATAGAATTAAGCTACGAAGTGGCGGACGTCGCCGCGTTGTGCCGCGACGTCCTCGCCGAGTACGAGCCGCGCGCCGAAGTCTTCAAAGTTACGTTAAACAGTATAATAACAGAGGGCGACCTGCCGAAAGTCGAATGCGACCCCGAATTGACAACGAGAGTTATCGCGAATTTAGTGTCCAACGCCGTGAAATACAATAACCCGGGGGGCGAAGTCACCGTATCGGTATCGGCTCGAGACGGGGATCTCCGCGTCGCCGTCGCCGATACCGGGACCGGCATCCCGGAGGCGGACTTCGGAAAAGTGTTTAAGCGTTTCTATCGAGCCCCGGAGGTCCGGCAGCGGAAAATCGCCGGCACCGGCCTGGGGCTCGTCATAGCTAAAAACATCGTCGACCTCCACGGCGGCGAAATGTCGTTCGCCTCGCGCGTCGGCCACAGTTCGACCTTCTGGTTTACGATACCGGTTAAACGGCCGGAAAAAGCGGAAACGAAAAATGACGAATCCGGGTCGTAAAAAGGGGGTAAGCAGACGTTCCTTTTTGGGGCTGCTCGCGGCCGCGGCGGCTTTCCTGCTCGCCCGGCTGCCGTGGCGGCGGGACGAGGACGAACCGAAGAAAGCCCGCTTCTGGCGTCCGCTAGCGGGCGGCAAATAATGGCGTATTAGAGGGTGTACGTTAAACAGGGCCCGGTGCGGGCCCGATTTTACTTAGCGCGCTTGCCGGGCGGGCCTGCCCGGTACAGCGGGAATAGCTTCGCCGCCCTGCCGAAGACCTTGTACAAAAGGGCGACCGGCGTAGATACAATCAGCAATAAATCCTCGCCCAAAGACCAATTGGAGACGTACGACAAGTCCGACGCGAGCTTATCGGCGAGAATATTGTCAACGTAGTTCTCGTCGATATTGACCGGCGACAATAACTCCTCCTCCGCAATGTATCGGATCTGCGTGGGGCCGGTTATCCCGGGACGGAACGCCAATATTTTTCTTTGCTCGGGCGTAAGGGCCGACATAAAACGGGGCAAGTCAGGCCGCGGTCCCACTAAGCTCATCTCGCCGCGTACGACGTTTACCAGGTTCGGAAGCTCGTCGAGCTTAGTAACTCGGAAGAAATTGCCCACCCGCGTTATGCGCGGGTCGCCGGCGCCGGTAAGGTCCGGGCCGAGTTGCGGCGCGTCTTTTACCATAGTGCGGAACTTGAGGATGAAGAACGGCTTACCGTTCTCGCCGGTCCGCTCCTGGCGGAAGAAAACGGGCCCGGCGCTCGTAAGTTTTATTAAAAACGCGATAAGGGCGAAGGCCGGTGAGAGCACGATAAGGGCGGCGGTGGCGCCGACGAGGTCAAAGGCGCGCTTCACGTACTTCCGGCCGACGGAGGCGTCGTCCTTCTGATCGGGCGGCTCCGTACCCACGGCCTCGATTATAAAGGCCTCCGCTTGAGATGTCAATTTATTAGGCCCGAAGGTCGAGGGCCCTTTCTCGTTGACTTGAATTCGCCAACTTTGCTAATATAACCTGAAAGGACTGTATCCTCTTGGAGATAGAACTGAACGTCGACGGCTTCGGGCCGGTAAAAGTGAAACGGGGAGCGACCCTGCTAGACGTGGCGAAGGCCGCCGCCGTTGAGGATGCCCTCGTCGCCCGCCGGGCGGACTCTTTGGTGGACCTCGCCGCCGGCGCCGAACCGGGCGAGACGGTAGCTTTCCTGAGTTACGAAGACGAAGCGGCGCGGGAGGTCTTCCGCCATACGGCGTCGCACATCCTCGCCCACGCGCTGACGGACCTCTACCCCGGCGTAAAGCTGGCCATAGGGCCCGCGACGGCCGACGGTTTCTACTATGACTTCGACGCGTCGGCAACAATAAGCGACGACGACCTTCCCAAGATAGAGGAACGTATGAGGGAGATCGCCGCGGCCGACATTCCGATCGAACGAGAGGAAATAACCAAAGCTAAAGCCCGCAAATTATTCGCCGATAACCCGTACAAACTAGAGTTAGTCGAGGAGATCCCGGATAAAAAAGTAATAGTATACCGGCAAGGCGACTTCGCCGACCTCTGCCTGGGTCCCCATCTTCCCTCCACCGGATACGTCAAGACGCTGAAGATCACCGCGTTGGCGGGGGCGTATTGGCGCGGCGACGAACGCAACGACATGCTCACCCGCGCATACGGGACCGCCTACCGCAAACCGGAAGAGCTCGAGCTTCACCTGGCGCGCGTCGAGGAGGCGAAACGGCGCGACCATCGGACGCTGGGCCGCGACCTCAACATGTTCTCCATCGCCGAGGAACGCGGCGCCGGCCTGGTCTATTGGCACCCCGACGGCGCCTTCGTGCGTGACCGCATCGAGACCTTCTGGAAAGAGGAACACCAAAAGAGGGGTTACCAGCTCGTCATGACCCCCCACATCGCCCGCGCCCGCCTGTTCGAGATATCGGGCCACTTCCGGTACTTTCTCGAGAACATGTACACCTTCGAGGTCGACGGCGTACCGTACGTCCTCAAACCGATGAATTGCCCTATGCACGTCGCCATTTACAAATCGCGCGTCCACTCCTACCGGGAACTACCGATAAGGTATGCCGAGTTGGGTACCGTTTACCGCAAAGAGCGTTCGGGAACCCTCCACGGCCTCTTGCGCGTACGCGGTTTCACCCAGGACGACGGCCACATATTCTGTACCTCCGACCAACTGGTGGACGAACTGCGCGGGTGCGTGGATTTGGCCATATTCCTGCTGCACACCTTCGGCTTTACGTCGTACGACGTAGAGCTCTCGGCACGCGACCCCGGCCGGCCGGAAGACTACGCCGGCACCGCGGAGGAATGGGCCCGGGCGGAGGACGCCCTCGCCGAGACGCTCGCGCGGCTCGAGCTGCCCTATACCCGCATGGAGGGCGAGGCCATCTTCTACGGCCCGAAAATCGATTTCCAAATCTACGACGCGTTGGGAAGGAAATGGCAGGGCCCCACGATACAATTCGACTTCAACCTGCCGCCCCGCTACGGCGTCAAGTATACGGGCTCGGACGGCGCCGAACACCAGTGTTATATGATACACCGCGCTATGCTGGGGTCGTTCGAACGCTTCTTTGGGACATTGCTCGAACACTACGCCGGCGTCTTCCCGCCCTGGCTCGCGCCGGTCCAGGTACGTATCATACCGGTGAACCCGGACTTCGTATCGCACGCCGCCGAACTGGCCGCGAAAATGGAAGCCGCGGGCCTGCGCGTCCGAGTGGATAAATCGGACGGCAAATTGAACGCTAAAATCCGCAACGGCGAATTGGCTAAAGTACCCTACCTGGCCATCGTCGGCAAGAGAGAACGCGAAGCGGGAACGGTAGCGTTACGACGCCACGGCGGCGAGGACCTCGGCCCGGTCAACGTGGGACGCCTTATCGAGGTTTTACAGGCAGCGACCGCTGGTAAAACCGCCGCGCTCGAGCTGGTAGGAGGCGACGTTAATAACTAGTACATGTCGGCAATATGCCCCAATTGCGGTCGTGCCCTCGCGCCGGCCGCGGCCTTTTGCTCAAACTGCGGCGTTAAAACCGGCGAAGCAGGAGAAGAAGCCGCCGCCGTGGCGGCCGAGCTCGCGGGGCTCGACCTACTAAGCCCTCCCCTCTCGCCCGACCTACTGGGCGAATTGACCGAAAAATTCCTCGCCGCCGCGGACGAAATTGCCGCGGAGCGCGGCGGCGTGGTCACCCGCGAAAGCTCTTCCGCCGTTACCGTCAAATTCCCCCGCAACCTCGAGTCGCCGGCAGCCACGGCGGCGTCCTGCGCCCTGATCCTCCGGGACGCCACGCGCGGCTTCTTGGCAACGTCGCCGGGAGATTTAATTGCGAGCGCGTACCTAACGGCCGGCGTGGACGCGACGCCGAAGGGAATCGAGGTCGCCGGCGAATCTCAGGCTCCCGGTGCAAAGGCGAAAAGGCTCCGAAGAAAAGCGGGCAAGTGGGTCATTCTCGCAGGCGAAAACGTCTATGCCCTAACCACCGGGGATTTCAAGTACGTTCCGGTCGGTTTCTATCAAGCGCGAGGGGATAAACGGGCCGTAAAAATTTACGAATTGAAGGAAGACCGGCGGTACCCCGCGTCGGCCCCGCCGGTCCAAACGTCCCCGTTCGTCCCCGCTGCCGGTTTCGAGGAAGCGATCGAGAACTTCTTCGCGGCCGTCCTTTCAAAAAAACGAGAGCGAATGCTTTTCGTTACGGGTGCATCCGGGACGGGAAAAACTACCTGGTTGTCGGTTGCGTGCCGCATGGCGCGCAAAAAAGGCTTTACGGTATACGCGTCGTCTTGTACGAAACGCCGCCGGTACGCGCCTTTCGGCCTCTGGGCGCCGATTTGGCGTGCGGCGTTTGCCGACATGGCCCCCGAAGTACGGCCGGCGAAAGCCCCGGCTCGAGCCCTTCAAAAAATCGGCGAGGGACTAGATATCTGGGCGCCGTTAATGGCGCAAATCGTCGGCTTCCGAGCCGATTTGGACCCACACGTCGCAGACGTTTCCCCCGAGTACAGGCACCGGCAAATCCTCGAAATCGCGAAGGGTTTAATTACGTGGGCCGCCGCTGAAAGGCCGACGGCCATAGTGCTCGACGACATCCACTTAGCGGACGCGTCGTCCCGGGCGTTACTCGGCTCGCTGCTCGCGGTCCAGGCGGAAACGCCGCTCGCGCTCGTATTGGCCAGCGAAACCCCCGACGAAACTTTTAAGCGGACCGCCGACGGTATTCTATCGACAAGACCTTTCACGGAAGAAGAACTCGTCGCTTTCGCCGAGAATTTCGCCGAAACGGACGCGGAAGACGTCGCGCCGCTGCTCCACAAGGCCAGCAAAGGGCGGCCGGATATCCTCGAGCAAATTTGGCTCGCGGCGCGCGAAAAAACGGACCTGAACTTAAAGGCGTTGGCGGCTGACGGCGCGCCGGATGGACCCGCGCTTGTCGCGCGCCGCTTACGCGATTTCGACTCGCGTTGGCAGCGGGCGACCGCGGTCCTGGCGACGCTGGACGTTCCGGTCCGTGACGAAGACGTACGCGCCCTGGCCGCGGAAAATTTTGGCACGGACGGTACCGCGGGCGAAGCTTGGCGATATAAATTATATAAACTCCATTTACTACGACCTATCTTGGGCGACGGGGAATCTCTTTGCATACCGCCGCAGCTTGCTTCAGCCGTACTCGCCGCCGCGGCGCCGACGCCGGAAAGCCGAACGGCCGCAGCGCAAACGGCGGCCGGTTTCCTGGCGGAACGTTACCCCCGAGAGCTATCGGCCCGCGTGACCTTGGAATTAGAAGCCGGGAAGCTACCGGCGGCGTGCGACCTAGCGCAGGAAAACGCGAAACAAGCACGTTGGTTGGGCTCACCCCACGACGCGGTGGCTCAACTTACGGCGGTTATCCACGAACTCGAGAGGGTAACGCCCCTGGATAAAGCGGATTCGGAGCTTTTACCCCGTCTATTGTATACTCGGGCGGAGGCTTTCTACAAAGCGGGTTTGGCCGCCGCCGCCCTTAACGACCTCGAAAAAATCGGCGCCGAAGAAGGTGAATTGGCGGCGCGGCGTTTTTACACGCAGGGCCAGGTATATTTACGCCGCCGCTACTTCCCGGAAGCCGAAAGCGCGTTTATCAAAGCGCTACAACTCGCCGTCCGTTCAAACGATTACGACTTGGTCGCCGACGTAGAGCTGGCGCTCGCCGACCTGTTCCGCCAACAAGGAGACGTCGCCAAAGCGACGTACGAGCTCGAGAAATCGTTAAAGGCCGACCGCGCTCCGTCGGCCCGCGCGTACGAATTGCTCGCCGAGCTCAAGTACCGGGCCGGTTACGTTGCCGACGCCGTACGAGCCGCGCAAAAAAGTTTATCTTCGATCGACGCCGCGCGAAAGCCGATAACCGCCGCGGATACTGCTCTCTCGTTGGCACTCTTATTCTTCGATTACGGCCGAATACCCAACGCCCGCAGCCTAATCGCAAAAGCGCACGACGCGTTCGCCGTCGTGGGCGATAAACGGCGGGAATGTGATACGTACCTGCTTGAGGGTAAGATCGACTTGGCGATCGAGGACCTGGCCACGACCGAAACTACCTTCGACGAAACGTTGCTTTTGGCCGAAGAGGAAGGCTACGATTTACGCGGCGTCGAAGCCGCCCTCGGCCTTAGCGTCGTACGGCTTCTCCAAGACGACTTGGCGGGGCACGATCGTCTTTTAGTCAAAGCCAAGGAGACGGCCGCGGCGGAACCGCACGCGCCCAAAGCGAGTATCTACCTGGTAGAAGCGGCGGCGAACTTCGCGGGGGAGGATTATAGCGAAGCGTATCGGCTGGCCGACGAAGCGGCCTCCGAATGCCGGCGGACGGGCGACGCGTTTACGTACGGCGTCGCCGCCATCCTCGCCGCCCAGGCAGCGCTGGCGGCGGGTAAACGGGATAAGTGCCGTGAGATCCTGGGTCAACCGGACCTCGAGCGTCGCGCCCGGGAATCGAAAGTATTTTCCGCACATTACAATCTAACGGCGGGTAAGCTTATCCACGCCGAAGGCGACCTCGAGCGTGCGCGAAAACGCTTTTTGGCCGCTGCCGCCGCGGCGCGCGAATCGGGCCTTTGGCTCGTCCGGGGTGAATGTTACTTGGAACTGGCGGGCATCGCCGAGTACGAAAACGAGCGTGAGAAGTATCGTAGGCGGGCGTTATGGTTGCTCGAGAGCAGAGGCGCGACGCTTTTGGCCGCCAAAGCGAAAAAGAAAGCCGGCTTATTGTAAACCGGGTAAGCGATGATAAAGGTTGAGCAACGGGGCGGCCCATATCGACCCGGGGAGGGGTACGCCGGGATTTTTACCTGGACAGGAAAAATATCTTGACTTGCAAGTGATTTTATATTTTAATGGAAAAAGTAAAGAAGCACCTTTTAAATTTAGGCCAGACCATCTTTTATATATAAACCCACGCGCCGGCGCCGCGCTAGGTCGTCGTACGCGAGGTGAGGCATATGCCTGGGATGGATCTCGTCCTTTTTGAAGAAGACTATTCCAACATCAACGAGATATTGGCGACGCTCGTCCGCGAAACCAATTCCAAGTTCGCGTTATTAGTGGACCGCTCGGGGCAGCTCGTCTCGAGCCAAGGGGATACCGAGAATATGGACTCGTTGTCCTTCGCTTCGCTCTCGGCAGGCAACTACGCCGCGACCAGCGAACTCGCGAAAATCCTCGGCCAAGAGGAGTTCTCGGTACTCTTTCACCAAGGCACCAGCGAATCGATACATCTTTCCATAGTCGCCAAACGAGTTATTCTGGTCGTAGTCTTCGACAACAAGACTACGTTGGGTTTAGTTCGGCTCAGAGTTAAAAAAGCGGTCGAAGAACTCTCGGGTATATTTAACCGCATCTTCCAAAAGGTCGCAGAGCGCGGCGCCGAAGCGTATTCGCCGCTGGGCGATACCTTCACGAGCGTCGCCGAAAGCGAAATAGACAACCTTTTCAAAGATTAAAAACTCCTCGCCCGCGGCCGGGGGTTCCGCTATGTCGCTAATTAACTATTCATCGCGCGAAATTAACTGCAAGATCGTTTATTACGGTTGCGGTCTTTGCGGTAAAACTACCAACCTCCTGTACATCCACGAGAAGCTTCCCCACGACATCAAGGGGAAAATGGTCTCGTTGGCCACCGATACCGACCGGACCCTCTTCTTCGATTTCCTACCGCTCGAGCTGGGAACGGTGAACGGTTTCAAAACGCGCTTCCACCTCTATACCGTACCCGGCCAGGTCCACTACGACGCCTCACGGAAACTAATCCTGAAGGGCGTGGACGGCATCGTCTTCGTCGTGGACTCCCAACGCAACCGCTTCGACGAAAACATAGAGTCCTTCGAAAATATGATAAAGAACCTCCAGCTTCAGGGATACCAGCTCGAAAACATCCCGTATATATTTCAATACAACAAACGCGATTTACCTAACTGTTCACCGGTGGAACAACTCGAGGCCGCGCTCAACAAAGAACAAGTACCTTGCTTCGAATCGATCGCGACTACCGGCATCGGCGTATTCGACTCCCTACGTGCGATCTCGAAGCTCGTAATTGCGCATCTTTCACGCCAAACGGCCCGTTAATTAGTAACTCGCTCAAGTCCCGGCGGCGGGCGGCGGTGACCGGGTACTGTCGCGAGCCGCCGTTTTTCAATTCCAAGCCATGGGCTTAGACGGCAACTTAGAGGACTTCCCTCTCGCCGACGTTTTGCAGCTCATAAACATGGGCTCGCGGACCGGCCTCCTCATTATAACCAAAGACGATTCCTCCGCCCACATATGGTTCGAACGGGGGCAGGCCGTACACGCCAAAGTCGGCGATTTGGACGGCGAAAAGGCCGTCTACGAAACCTTCAATTGGAGGGAGGGGCGTTTTACCTTTGAAACCGACGCGAAGACGGATCTGAGGACTATCGAGCTCGACTGCCAGAACCTTATTATGGAGGCCGTCCGCCGGCTCGACGAATGGACCAAACTACGAAAGGTAATCCCCAAATCGGGCTACGTCGTCGCTTTCGCCGCCGGGCCGGGCGATAAAGCCGGTAATGTTACGCTCCAAGCCCACGAGTGGAAAGTATTATCCTTGGTCAACGGCGAACTCACCGTTTCTATGCTCGCCGAGAAGACGGGGTTCTCGGAACTTAAGACGACGCAAATTATCCACTCTCTCATAGACTCCGGCCTGCTCGAAGTTCACGCTCCAGACAGCAAACCCGCTCCCCCCTCCGAAGAAAAAGAGCGCGTCGCAAGCCTGCGCGAATTCCTCAAGGGCGTCGAACAACCCGGCATGAGGGGCCGCGGCGAAAGCGTAGGCCCCGCCGTTAAAACCAACGTCGGCGTATTAGCATTATTTATAAACTCGTTGCTCGATAACTTCGACAAACCCAACGGCCTGTACAACGCCGTAAAACAAGACAAGCCGTTGCCCGAGCGAATAACCGAGCAAGCCGAGCGTTACCCCCAAGTTGAGATCATCGAATTCGCCGACGACCGCGTCGACGTCAAACGGCTGGACGACGACATCGAATCCCTCGACGACCTGGGCAAGAAAAACCTCATCGTTGCGCTCGCCGAAGTCAAAGAACAGATTTTGACGACCGCCGAGAAACAAACCAACAAGATAGCCGCCGCGCGGCGCCACAACAAAGTATTGGAGCAGGTCTTCGGCCCCGACGGTACGCCCCAAAACATCGGCCTGGGCAGCATCCTCGAAAAGAAAACGCCTTAGCCGAACGAAAGCCGTTGCACCCCGACGCGCAGCGCCCGCGAGGGCGATTTTTAATGCCGGAAGAACGACTTTGGCCAAAACCGACTTAAACCCTTCCCAAGAGCGCGTCGTCACCGCGCCCCCCGGGCCGATGGTCGTCGTCGCCGGCGCGGGCTCCGGTAAAACCCGCGTTATAACGGAACGCATTATACACCTCATTTCGGGGCGTGCCGCGCCGCCGGCCAACATCCTGGCCGTCACGTTCACCAATAAAGCCGCCCAGGAAATGCGGCGGCGCGTCGAAGCGGCGCTGGCATACCGGCCCGCCACAACGATCGGTACTTTCCACGCCACCGGGGCACGCATACTCCGCGCCG
>JAZGGY010000387.1:0-12025 GCA_036480675.1 bacterium
TCGGGACCCCCTCGGCCCATAGCGTTTCACACGCCCAAGCTAGATCCTCCACCGTATCTGGTATGATTACCGCGTCCGGTAGGTTCGGATTCGCGGTCGCGTCGAAGGCGTGAACGTAGCGATCCGCGGCACCGTCCAAAACCGCGGCGGCGCCCAGTCGCGACTTCAACCTCTTAGCTAATCTCCTGGGTAAGGCCAACGCCCTGCTCCTTTTGCTCCAGCGGCGGTAAGGGTTCCGGTACGTTACGCACAATCTCGACGGCGACGTCGGCCAATCCGTCGAAACTCCCGTACAAGTCGCCATACGGGAAGGGGCCCTCACCGAACGGGTCAAGGCCCGCGGCGCGAACGTCGCTTACCGCCATTACGGCAAGGGCGTGGGCGCCGGCTGCGCGAGCCAGTTGGTAAATTACGCTGGTCTCCATGTCGACCGCCCCGGCCCGCCGCCGCCATTCTCGGTGCATCTCGTCCGTCTGGTGATGAAATGTATCCACCGTAGCTACGGCAACGTTGTGCTGCCGGCCTCCAGGGCGACGAGCCAAGACTTTTCCCGCCAATTCCAAAAGCAGCGGCGACGCGGAAACGTCGGCGTCGCCCGCGATAAGGCGCGTGGTGTTGTCGAACGGGACGGCGCGCTCGGCGATGACAACGTCGCCCACCTTCATGCCCGGCTCAAGGCCGCCGCAGATATCCACCCTCAACAACACTCTGGCGCCGACGCCCAGGCAAGCGAAGACCTTACCCTCCGCCGACGGCGCGCCGACGCCGGTATTCACGACCGAAACGTCGCGGCCTCCAACCGAGCCATAAAACGTGTCACCGCGCTTCTTCGGCCGCCGGAGCGCAGAGACCAAACGCCTCGTTATCTGTCGCGTCACCGGTAGTAAGACGATCGGGGCGACGGCCGCGGTACCCAACTCGGCCCGGGCTACCCTTTCGGCCCGGCTCCGCGAACGCCCCACGGCGCCGTACAAATTCCCCAACAAGCGGCTTTTAATACTCATAGCGGCGCGGCGTCACTTGACAATCAGCCCGGTTAAGTTTAATATCCAGCCTAGCCTAAATATGCGTTTGCATTATACCATACCGGCTTTCCTACTAGCGCTATCCTGCGGCCCCCGAGAACCCGCGGAGTGTTACGTCGACGTCGGCCGCCTGAACCTACCCGACGATTCGTGGGAGCCCGCGGCAATCGCCGTCGCCCCGGGCGGAACCGTGTACGTCGCCGACTCGTCGCTCAATTGCGCGGTTCAGATATTCGACGCGGACGGCGTATACCTCGGCGCTATCGGCGGCCTGGGAAAAGGACCCGGCGAGCTATTCGTCCCGACTGACGTCGCCGTCGGCCCCGCCGGTAAAATATACGTCGCCGAATTCGGAACCCACCGCGTCTCTGTCTTCCGCGTCGACGGTATTTTCGTCAAGGCCGTAGGCGAACGCGACCTCGTCGCGCCCTTCGGCGTAGCCGTGGGTGTGGATGGGAAAATGTACGTCGCCGACGTCGAAGCCGGGGGCCTTTTAGTATTCTCGCCCGAAGGAGTACTCCTGGAGACTTGGGGAGAAGACCGCGACACGGGCCAAATACTGGACGTCGCCGTCGCTCCCGACGGCGGCGTAGCGTACGCGCCCGGGGCCGCGGGCGAAGTTTTATATTTTGCGCCCGGCCAAGCCGACCCGCTTCGTTTAAAAACGGGGGAAGACGCCGCGTCGGCACCGGCTGAAGTCGCGTTCGGCCCTCGAGGGGAACTTTTCATCCTCGGCCAACGTACGGATCCCGGCGGCACGTTGGAAAATTTCGTCGCGAAATTCTCGCCCAAAGGGAAATTGCTCGAGGAGGTCCCGCTTTCGCTGACCTCCCCTTCGGCCGTCGCGGTCGCGCCCGACGGCACTATGTACGTAGCCGACGGCCCCCGCCACGAAGTACGGATATATCGACCCCGGCAAAGCGATTAGTTAAAATAAACGCCGGGCGCCGTCGAAAAAAGCCGGCTCGTCGAGCCGGCCTTATAATTCTGAACCGTTAGTGATACAACGCTTTAATCCGGCCGAAAGACGCCGGTGCTACGGCAGGATATCCGCCGAAGTCGGCCTTGTATACGTCGCCGGCGCCGCCCGTGGTCGTTACCCACAGGTAATCGCCGTCGAAGCCGAGACCCCAGGGCTGTCCCGCCGGAAACGAGTATGACGCTACTAAGGAACCGGCGGTGGTAAGACGGTATAACGTGGGTTGGTTATATTCGGCGGTCCACAGGTAGTAACCGTCGAAGGCAACGCCGGTAGGCCGCCAACTGGTGCCGAAAGACCCTACCAACGAACCGGCCTTAGTAGCCCAGCCCAGAACGCCGAAATAAGAGCTCAGCCACAGGTAAGAGCCGTCCCACCCTACGCCGACCGTCCGCCCGAGCGGCGACTTCCAGGACGATAAAACGGAACCCATATCCGTAACCTGATACAAATAGTAGCTCAGCGTTACGTCGAGCGCGTCGTACCACAAGTACGAGCCGTCGTACGCGCAACCGAATAAGCCGGTGGTATTGACCTTGAAGGAAGATAGGACGCTGCCGGAAGCGGGGTCGCACTTGAACATTATCTCTTTGCCGGTTTCGTTGCACGATACCCATATGTACGAGCCGTCGTACGTAACGCCGTAGGGCGTCCGGGCCGGCGAAGGCCACGACGAAACGATGGATATATCGGCGAAAGCGGCGCCCGCCGCCGCGACGGCGGCGGCCAAAACTAAATAACGTTTCAATATCATCTCTACCTCCTTAACGCTACTTTGTACTTCTCCCAAAGTGAATAACTATAATGGCGCGGCCACTTTTAAATAGCTTCGACCGTCGAGGGCTAAACGTCGCGCGCGGTGGAGCCCGTTTACGCGCCGCCGCGCTGGATCTTCAATAAATCCAAGAACGAGCGAAAGGTCTCTAGTTTTCGTTCGGAGAGGGCGTATAGCTTAGAAGAATAAAGCGCCGTCGCGGCGTGTCCGGCTAGTAAGTCGAATAATTTGAAATCGATGGACGTGAAACCGTCCTTCTGGCGGAGCAACCTATATATCGATATTACGCCGATTAAGCGGTCCTGTATCTTAGCGGGTATGCAGGCTATCGGCTCGCCGTCCTTTTCGGCCCGGCGCTGCTTCGCTTCGTCCGTTATGTAGTAGGATTCGCCCAGGCCGGCAACCTTCCCTTGGAGCCCTTCGCCGATTATTATCGGGCGCCTTTCCTCCTTTGTAAGGCTTTCGTACGCTACGCATTCCAAACGCTCGGTCTCCTCGTCGAAGATGAAAACGCCGAGCTTCTCCGCACCGATAAGGTTGATTACGATTTCAACGACTATACGCAGAACTTCGCCGAATTCGAGGGTGGAATGGAGCTGGTAAGAGGCGACGTACAGGTTGGCCAGGCTAGTGTTCTGCTCTTCGATCTCGACGTACTTCTTGGCGAAGTCAATGTTTTCCGTTTTTATGGCGTTCAATTCGCCGGCTAATTTCCGGAACCGGTCACGCAAGCCGTTATAGGCGGCCGCGAGCTCGTCGTACTTGTTCTTCAGCTCGGGGGCGTCGCCGCCCACTGCCGCACCCAGGCCCGGCCCTTCGCCGACCTGCTTTTGCAGCCGGTTTATCGCGGCACGGAGGTCCGAGTTCTCCTTGAGCAACTGCTCCGTGAACGCCTTGCCCTGTTCGAAAACGTGGAGCAGGTATTCGCCCTGCGCCTTCTTATCCTTCGCCCCATCAGTCATAAGGGTTTTGACCCCCGTCGCGGCGTTGCTTCGCCGTTAACTAAGCCTGAGTAATCGATTTATTTTATCCAGCAATTCCAACTTTCTTACGGGCTTGAAGACGTAATCGTCACACCCGGCGTCGAGACAACGCTCGACGTTTTCGGCTTCACTCCGCGCCGTAACGATGATTACCGGAATACTTTTGAGTTCCGGGTCCCCCTTCATAACGCGGCAAGCCTCAATACCGTCCATCACCGGCATGAAAATATCGAGCAAAACGAGATCCGGCCGCTCGCGACGGGCTTTTTCAACAGCCTCTGCCCCGTTTTTGGCCGTCAAGAAGTCGAAATGCTGACCGGCCAGAAGCGTCTTCAGGAACAACAGGATCGTGTCCGTATCGTCAACCAGAAGTATCTTTTTCCGTTCTTTCATGCCGGTTACGATCCCCTCTCTCTCCTACGACGTAAGAGAAACTATCTCGGCGGCTATATCCTGGAGCGGCAACACTTTGTCCACCACGCCCGCCGCCACCGCCTCCTTGGGCATCCCGTATATGACGGCGCTCATTTCGTCCTGAGCGAACGCAAGGCCGCCCGCGCGCTTCACCTCTGCTAGGCCGGCCACGCCGTCCTTACCCATACCGGTCAGCAAAGCGCCTACGCAACGGGAACCCCACGTTCTTGCCGCAGCCGTAAAGAGGCGGTCGATGGAAGGTTTATGACCCTTTTCGGGTGGGCCGTCGTCCAAAGAGATAAGGCCGTTTTGGTCAACGACCATATGGTACCCGTCGGGCGCGAGATAAGCCGTGGCCGGTTGCGGTTCCTCGCCACCCGCGGCGATTTTGACGTGTAGTCCCGATTCCTGGCCCAACCATTCGGCAAGACCCGCCACGAAACCCGGCGCTATATGTTGTACTACCAACACCGGGGCCGGGAACTTTTCCGGTAGTCGCGAGAATATTTTCTCGAGCGCGGCCGGGCCCCCGGTCGAACTGCCGATAAGCACCACCGGGCCTTTTTCGCCGCCCCGCAAAACGGCTTTCGGCAAACGCGTACGACGGCGCAGCCTCGCCTCGGACATCCGGCGAACGACCTTTACTTCGCTCATCGTTTTTATGGCCCTAATAAGCTTCCCCCGCATGGCCTCGTAATCTTTTTGGCCTATACCCTTCGGTTTTTCGATAATTTCGAGCGCGCCAGCACGTAACGACTCAAAGGTTATGTTCAAATCTTGCACGTTAACGCTCGCACTCACGACTACGATCGGCGTCGGCGTTTCCTCCATAATCCTACGGGTGGCGACAAGGCCGTCCATCTTGGGCATCCGGACGTCCATCGTTATAAGGTCGGGCTTGAGCGACTTTGCCATCGCGACCGCCTCGACGCCGTCGCACGCTACCCCGACTACCTCAATATCGGGGTCCGTCGTCAGAACGTCGACTAAAACTCGCGCCACGACCGCGGAATCTTCCGCTACCAAAACCCGAATAGGCCGTACGTTCTCTTCCATCGGCATGTTATCCCTTAGATAAATTGCTCGATAACCGACAACAACTCGCGTTGGTCGAAGTGGCTTTTCTTTATGTAAGCGTCGGCGCCCGCCTCCAGGCCCCGGGCCATATCCTTATCCGTCTCGAGCGACGTTACGACGACCACCGGTAAATCGCGGTGCTCCGCGGAAGCCCGCAGGCGTCGCGTCAACTCGTACCCGTCCATCCGGGGCATCTGGAGGTCGACGATGGCAAGGTCACACGGCACTTCGGCCAGTACCTCCAACGCTTCTCGGCCGTCGCTCGCTACGGCAACGTCGTACCCCGCCGCTTCCAGAATATTTTTCTCCAACACGCGCGTCGTCAAGGAGTCGTCCACTACGAGTATGGTGCGTTTTCGCACTTCGGGCGTCGTCACCGGGGCGGTGCGAAGAGGCGCTTCGGCACGTATTACCTCGCGGACCAAAACGTCGGCGTTAAGGATTAAGATCACTTCGCCCTTCCCCGTAACGTGTGCAGCGCCGAAATACGGCATCTGTTCTCCGACGGGGCCCAAATCTTTCGTCAAAAACTCCCCCTCGCCCATAACGCCGGAAACGACGAGCGCGACGTCCCCCGACGGCGAAGACAAAATCAACACCGCGGAACCGGCCTCAAAACCCCCGCCCCCGGTACCCAAAATCGTCGCCAGTTCGCCGGCCGCGATGGTCCGTCCGTCGTACTGCATTACCGGCCTGCCCTCCACGGTTTCGAAATCGCCGGCCGACGCTACGTCCACCCGCCTGATAGCGCTCGAAGGTACGATGAACCTGGCGTTCCCGGCTTCAACCAACATCCCACGCGCGGTCGCTATGGTAACCGGCAGTTGGATCGCGAACCGGGACCCCACGCCGGATTCCGTCCAAAGGTCGACCGTCCCCCCCAGGGCGGCGACGTTAGCGACGACGACGTCCAGACCTACGCCGCGGCCCCCGAATTCGGAAACCTTCGTTTTAGTGGTAACGCCCGGCTCGAAAACCAATCGCGCGATTTCCTTCGGCCCCAAGCCCTCCGCCGCCTCGGCGCCCACGACGCCGGCGGCTATCGCTACATCCTTAACTTTCTCAAAATCGATCCCGCGGCCGTCGTCCTCGACCTCGACGAGTAAACGAGAACCTACCCGCGTACTCGAGATAAGGATCCTACCGGCGGCCGGCTTACCCGCTGCGCGTCGGGTCTCCTCGTCCTCTATGCCATGGTCGACGGCATTCCGTAGGATATGATTGAGAGGATCTTTAATGAGCTCAATAATAGCTTTATCGAGCTCGTTGTCCTCGCCTATTATATCCAGTCGTACTTTCTTCCCCAGTCGAACGGCCAGGTCACGCACGGGCCGCCGGAAACTCCGAAACAACTCGCGGAGCGGCGCCATCCGTAGCCGGCCCAACTCGTCTCCAAAACCGGCGAGGTCCAGCTCGAACCTCTTCGCCGCGCCGCCGTAGTCGAAATCGATAGTACGCATTTCGCGGTCGACCGAACCGAAAGCCGCAGCCGCCTTTTCCACTTGGCGTAAAAATCCCTCTCGGTCCCCCCGCCGCCGGTACGTTTCCAGAGCTTCGTTAAGGGCCTTGTTGGCGGTCCGTGCCGAAAGGGCTACCACTTGAAACCGCGCCCCGAATTCGTCGTTTCTAAATTTCTCCTCCCACATCTCCGAAAACCCATCTATCACAGCGTCCAGCTTCGCGACCGGCAGCCGCAGCGTTTCTTCTCGCATACGCGGCGTTCCGTTATCGCGCCGCGCCCCAACCGCCATCGCCCGGGCGCCGGCCGCAGCGCCCTCTTTTATCGTTGCCCCGCCGGCTTCCGCGCGAGAAGGCGAACGCCCGGAGTTCACGCTGGCTTCGAACAAACGCCGCACGCGCTCCGCCTCCGCGGGTGCGCGGGCATCCTCCGCCTGCTGCCCCGGCGTCGCTTCTTCTATTAAAGTGCTTATGGCGTCCAGAGCGGTTAAGATCTCGGTATTGGCCCTTTCATCGTAGTCGAACTCGCCGCGCCTGACCGCGCCGAAGACGTCCTCCATGGCGTGCGCTATTTCGGCCACACCTTCAACGCCTAACGTGCTAGCCGACCCTTTCAAGCTGTGCGCGGCGCGAAACAACTCCTCCAGCCCGGCGTCGTCGACGTCGCCGCTTTCCAACGCGAGTAGAAGCTCGGTTACGCGACCTACATGCTCCCGGCCCTCCGCCCGGAACAGCGCGAATATTTCTTCCATCGGATCCTGCGACGCGTCGCCCATGCTGCGGGGTACTTACGCCTCCAATGTATACCGGCCGGTCGAGTCCGCCAGCCGCGCACCCAGGTCGCTAAGGCCGCGGGCGGCATCCTCGATCTCCTTCGCGCTGGTTACGCTTTCGGCCGCGACCTGGTTTATGTTCTCCATAGCCAACGCTACCTGTTCCATTCCTATGCTCTGCTGATTGGCGGACGATGCAATCTGCTTCGCCGAACGTCCCACCGTAGCGACGGCTTCGGAGAGATTCTCCATCCTCTCGCGCAGGACGCCCACGATCTCCTTGCCGCGGTCGACCCTTTTCGACGCCTCTTCGGCTACCATCACCGAAGTATGGGCCGCGCTTTGGATTTCGTTCAATATCTCCTGGATCTGCGAAGCCGCGGCTTTCGACTGGTCGGCAAGGTTTTTAACCTCTACCGCCACGACGCCGAAACCCTTACCCGCTTCGCCCGCCCGGGCGGCCTCGATGGACGCGTTTAACGACAGGATGTTGGACCGCTCCGCAAGCTCCCGGACGGTGCGCAATATCTCGCTAATTTGCTGCGTCTTCTCGGACAACGTCAAAACGCTAACCGCGCTCTTCTCTACCTGGTCGGCAACGAGGTTGAATTCCTCCACCGTCTTTCCAACCGTTGCTTCGCCGTCGGCACAGAACTCGGCGGATTGTTCCGAGACGCCGACGATATCCTGGGCGCGACCTGCCGCCTGTTCGCTGGTCTGCTTGACCTCGGTGACGGTCGTGCTAGTCTGGCTTATCGACGACGCTTGCTCGCTCGCGCCCGCGCTTTGTTCGACGATAGAAGCCAATATTTCGCTAGTCCCCTTGTTGATGTCGAGGGCAGCTTGTTTAATCCCAACTAGTAATTCGCGGACCCCCTCGGCCATCGCGTCTATAGCGCGGTAAAGTTTCCCTATTTCGTCGTCGGTCCGAGGGCGCGGTTTCATTGTCAAGTCGCGGCGCGCTATTTTTTCCAGAACGGCTGTAGCACCACCCAGCGGTCGCATTAGACGCGTGTCGAGCCACAAATATATTACCGCCGCGCCCAGTACTATAAACGCGAGCATCGCCACCACGAAGCCCCAAGACCCGGTTATACGGGCAGCTACGGCCAATACGATTAATAACGCGACATATACCAATAATATCGCTAATAATTGAAACCTTAACGTCACCCGCGGCGAACCCATAATGCTCCTTTTCGTTCGGTTTCGGGATGGTCAGCCCGTTCCGTACGTCCGCTTGGATTATAATACCCGAAATCTAAGCGTGTCAATAGATTAACCGTCACGGCTCTATGTAACCCAAGCCTCGGAGACGCCTTTTTCGTTCCTCCGGTAGATTCATTTCCCGCGACGCGCCCATCGTTTTCGCCTCTTTTTCGGTCCCCTTTTAACGTGTTCGGCGTATACGGCTTCACGGCCCGACCGGCGGGACGGCCTGGTCGAAGACGAACCCCCTACCGGCGGCGACGCTACGCGCGTACCGCAACGATATGTACGTGTCGTCGATCGTATAATCGAAATAGGCGGCCGTCAGGGCTAGAAAAATGACGACCGCCCCGGCCAGGCCGAATAAGGGCAACCATTTTTCCGGTAGCCTAAAAGCCAATTAAAATTCCTCCCCTACATTTGCCAGCCACTTAGTAAAGGCTTCCCGCGCCCGGGCGACGACCCGGCGCTGCCGGTCCCTTTTCCCCTTTCCGCCGGCCGGCAGGAACAAGCCGAAGTTCACGTTCATAGGAGCGAACGTTGCCGCCGGGGCCGTCGATATGTAGCGAAGAAGCGCCCCCGTCGCCGTCTCGGGGGGCGGATAGACGAGCGGTTCGCCCCGAGCGAACCTGGCGGCGTTAATGCCGGCGACGATGCCGGTAGCGGCCGATTCCATATACCCCTCCACGCCCGTCAATTGCCCCGCGACGAAAACGCCCCGCCTTGAGCTCAGCTCGGTCGTAACGTCGAGCGCCGTCGGGGAGTAAATATACGTGTTGCGGTGGGCGGCACCGTAACGAAAGAACTCGGCTTCGGCAAGGGCCGGTATCATCCGGAAAACGCGGCGTTGTTCGCGCTGCTTGAGCCGCGTCTGAAAACCTACGAGGCCGAACATTTCGCGGCCTAAATCTTCGGGGCGGAGTTGCAAAACGGCATAGGGCCTTCTACCGGTCCGCGGGTCCTTCAGACCGACCGGCTTCATCGGCCCGAACCGCAACGTGTCTTCGCCGCGCCGCGCGAGCTCCTCAACCGGTACGCATCCCTCGAAGAACAATTTCTTCTCGAAGTCGCGAAGAGAAGCCGTCGACGCCGCGGTCAGCGCGCGGGTAAACGCCCGGTATTCGGTCGCCGTCAGCGGGCAGTTGGCGTACGCGCCGTCGCCTTTGTCGTACCGGCTGGCCTCGAAAGTTTTATCCATATCGACGCTCTCCGCCGACACTATGGGCGCGAGCGCGTCATAGAAGTACAGGTTACCACGGCCTACCGCGGCGGCGAGTGCCCCGGCCATAGCTTCCGACGTCAGCGGCCCGGTGGCCACGATGGCGGGCGCGGGCGGCCACTCCTTGAATTCAACGCGCGTAACGTTAACCCCGGCTTCCGCCTCGAGCGCCGCGGTAACTTCCTCGGCGAAGCTCACCCTATCTACGGCTAACGCGCCGCCGGCCGGAACGCGGGCCGCCGCCGCGGCCCGAAGCGTCAACGAACCCAAGCAGCGCATTTCCTCTTTCAACAAAGCCGGCGCCGTACCGTCCACCATAGATTTAAACGAGTTGCTGCATACCAACTCCGCCAGAGCGCCGGTGCGGTGCGCCGGCGTCATCGTCCCGGGCCGCATCTCGTAGAGTTCTACCGGCACGCCAAAGCGGGCGCATTGCCACGCTGCTTCTGCGCCCGCTAAGCCGCCGCCCACAACAGTGATCGGCGTTTTCATATATTTGACCGAGCCGGCCCCTTCAAACTCAATTCCTTGACGCGGCGCTTCAAAGCCGCGGACGACACCTGAAACAAGTCTGCGAGTATAGCCGGGCGGTTTTCGTAATTGGCGGCGTACGCTTTCCATTGACCGCGCACCCAGGCCGCCGGCATCAGCAAACAGGCTGCGAAGCGCTCGGCTTCCCGTTCCCGACGGCCTCGCCCCCCTGGTTCCGCGAAGGATTTTCCGCCGTGACCCAAAAAATAATGGCCCAACTCGTGGGCGATGGTGAAACGTTGCCTTACGCGCCGCTCGCGCGAATTAACCACTATTACGGGAAAGACTTCATCGTTTATGAATAAACCCGCTACGTAATCGAACGGCCGAACGCGTACGGTAATACCTAAAGCCCGACATATTTCACCCGGCGAGACCGGCGGCTCCTTCAAATCGAAACGGTCGACGACCTCTTGAGCCCTCCGTTCCGCATCAACCGACCCTCCGCCCCGTTGCGTCATAGCCTAACCGATGGAGTGCCTCAATCCCCTTCCGGCGAGTTGGCGGGGTCGACCGTCGCATCTCCTTCGTCGGCCGGTTGGATATCGAGATAGGCGCTGAAAACCCAGCCTTCCGCTCCGCCCGCGACCTCGGCCTTATACCAGTGACCCTCTTCTCCTTCTAAAACCCCTTTATCCTTAAGCCGGGCGACGAGCGTCAACGGCGCGCCCGCGTTCAGGCAAATAATAACATCCGAGTCGCCGTCGGGCGATTCGTACAAACAGAAAGCTTCGTTCAACGTCGCCGCCAGCGGTGCAGATAGCTTGAGCTCTGCGTTAGAAGTTGCCGCCAGCGCCGCCGATACCAGAATTAACGTCGCGGTCCAAATTGACCTGCTAACCATTCCGACCTCCAGGGAATATTAAGCGCGCTTTGTCGTTTTGGCTTTCGCCGCCCGACCCCGCCGCCCGCGCTCGCGGCGCCACCAACGGAAAAAGGACAACAGCTCTTCGCGGTCCGTACCCGTCACGTGCTCGCTGCGGAAAAACTCGACTATCTCCTCGGGGACGCCTTCTACCGAAGGGCCCTTTTCATCACGCAATAAGTAATCTAAAGAAGCGTCCAGCGTGTCCGCCATCCGCCTGATAAGGTCTCGAGACGGTTTTCGCAACCCCATCTCGAGTTGGCTGAGGTAGCCGGGCGAAATGTCGAGTTCGCGCGCGAAGGCGCTCTGCGTATAACCGCGCGCCGTTCTTAACTTTTTTATCTTATCGCCTAGGGTAAGCATTTCTTCTTACTTCACGTGAATTTAGACGCTTTTCCCTTGTCCACCGTTTATTTTAACACACCGCCGACTTCTTGTCAAAACGGTAACGCCACGCTACAAGAAATGCCGCAGTTCAGCCGCTCGGGCAACGGACGTCCCCTCCCGGCCCACGACGGCCGCCGCGGCCACGTTCGCAAACGTTCCGGCAGCCAATAGACCTAAACCCGCGCCCAGCGCTACCGCAAGCGCCGCGGTAACGGTATCGCCCGCCCCCGTTACGTCGACCACTTCACGCGCCGCCGGAGAAATATGTCGAACCCGGCCCCGCACCGGCCATACGTACATTCCCTCCTCACCGGCGGTAATTACTAAATA
>JAZGGY010000388.1:0-4550 GCA_036480675.1 bacterium
TTCCTGTCGCGCTGGTGTAATTGCGTATCGTTTCGACGACGGACCCGGCGGTGGTGGTCTTATAAAAGACGTGGAGGTTACCGCCCTCTGCATGGTATAGGTAGCCGCCGTGGTAATCGATGCCGTAAACGCCGTTGGTGCAGGGGGTCCGGAACGAGGAGACGATGGAGCCGCTCCCCGTCGCCAGCGCCGTGGCCGTTCCAAGGCAGACATAAAACACTACCGCATTACGCGTACGGATTCCCCCGGGATTTATTTCAAGTTCGTTGATAACTCCTTATAAGATAATTCTCTCGTGGGGTCGTAATCGGCCGCCGCCGGCATCGCGGGTGCGATTTCTCGGGCTGCCTCGTTCTTCGGCTCGACCTTCATGTTGTCGGCGGCGTCGACGAACCATATCGCGTCGGGCTTTAACGCGACGTAGTAACCGGGTTTGCCCGGCGACGGGAAAACCGCCCACCGTTCGTCCTCATAAGCGATGTCCGGGCCGCCGCGGTATTTTATCTCGTCGACGGTGAAACCCAGCGCGAGCGACTTCTCGGCTGCGGTAGTTTTGAATTCTGGCGCCGGCGCCGGCTTCTCGCGGTGGGCCTTCGCGCAGGCCCACGCAAAAAGCACGACCGCTACGACCAGTAGCGCGACCGTGCCCCATTTAATTATTTCCATTCCGTTAACTCCTTCACCCCCCGCGCGTAATTAAGGCACAGGCGCGTACTGTTGTCAAGTCCTTTCCGTCGTCACTGTGGCCGCGGGGGGTTGTCCTGCAACGGCGGTTCAGGCCGACCCCAGGACCGGGATCGTAAAACATCGTCAACATAAATGTTGGGCTTCAAACGGAATTTCGATTGAGTACCGGGTCCCGGCGAGGCCGGCGCAAATCTCGCACACGCCCGGGCCCACACCCCACTCCCACCGCTTGACGCCGAGGCGTTTGTAGCTCTCCTGGGAGGCGAGGCCGTTCGCCATCGTCATGCCGGTCGAGACGACGCGGCGCGCGGTCTCGGCGGGGATTTTCGTCGCCTTTACGACGCGGGCCTCACACTTCTTGTACCCCTCGCCCATCAGGAGCGAGTGCGTTATCTCCCCCTTAATTTTCCGGTGGACGTACGGGCCGGCCATGCGGAAGCGCTCGCTCATCGGCAGGCCGGTAAGGGGGATCTTCGTCACGGCCGCCACCCGGGCGGGATCTACGCCGACGAACGCGACCTCGACGCCGGCGCCGGCGAGGATTTTCTGCGAGCTCATCCAGCCGTAGTTGTACCCGTGCTCGACGGCGCCCCGGGCGATAACGCCGTGCTCGGCGATCATACGTGCCATTGCTGCGTCGATACCTTTCAGAAGCTCCGGCAGCCGGACCCGACGGTACGTCCATTCCTCCGGGCCGACGTGGCCGAGCTCAAGCGCGAGCTCGCGGCGGATGTCTCGCCGGGCTCGCTCGAGGGCCCGGTAGACCTCGCGCACGTATCGCTTCTCGTCACCCGTCACCGCCGCCCGGGCGGCGAGCGTCGCGGCCCGGAGCTTCTCCAGCGAGCGCTCCGCGCTCGGGCTGCGGCTAATCCTCTCAGTAATCGCCGCCGCCGGCACGGCTGTTTTCCTCCTCGTCCTCCTCTTCCAGTTTTTGTTTCTCGCGTCCCGGGTCCAGGCCGACGAGCCCCCGGCACGTGTCTCTTGATGCGAGGTCGTGGTCGCGGTATACGGCCACTGTCTCCGCAGCCTCCTTCATGTGTTTCCCCGGCGGCGTCGGGAACGTTATGTCGACGCCGTCGTCGGCCGAGTTTGGGATGGGGCCGTACCTTTTGCCCCAGGCTATGACGCGTCCGAATACCCGTTTGAGGACTACCTCCCAGAACTCCTGGTATTCCTCGATGGTGTTCTTCCAGTCCTCCTTTGCCGATTCCGTCGACGAGTAGTTCGCGTTGGAGGCGTCGCCGATCAATATATGTTCGGGTACGCCCGAAGCCGACACGGCCATCAACGCCAGCCCGCGGATGTCCTTGCTGGCGTCGCCGCCGCCGACCTTGGGGGCCAGCGCCTCCATGTCCTCGGCATCCGTTTTGACGTAAACCTGGCCCGGCGGCGGGGCGCCCCGCAACTTGAATTCCTTCCGCTTTTTTATTACGTCCTCCGCGCGGCCACCTTTAAGCGTACACATCCACGCGTACGCCAACCGGGCCTTGTTCAGCTCGACGCGGTATTTCAGCAGGAGTTTATGCTGGCGCAGGAAGAAGACGTACGATTGGAGGTCCGACTCCCCCCGCGGGTTCGTCGCCACCGAGAGCGCCTTTACGAATATTATCTCTCGAATCGTACCGGTATTGGGTCCCAAATACTGGATCGGCTCGAGGAATTCCTTTTTCTGTGGGTCGCTGTGATACGTGAAGCTCGCTTGGTCGAAGGTGCGGCGCGTGCATTGGCGCACGTACCCCATTATTTTTAAATAGTCGTCCGAGTCCGTCACGACGTCGACGATCTCGCGGGGGTCGTATTCGCGGAGGCGAGAGCTGCCGTCGGACTTGCTTATAAAAAGCGGCCAAAAGAGCTCGCCGGATAATATCAACCGGTTCGACCCCTCGCGGAGCCGCAGCCCGAAATGGTTCGTGGCCGTAAACTCGTCCAGGAAAGGCTGGACGTACTTTTGGTCCGCGGCCTCGATGGCGAGACCCTTCCCGACGAGGCGGCCGGTAAGCGCCTTGACGTGCCGCCTGGCGAACGGGTGCCACTTGTACGCCCGCCACACCTCCTCGTCGACCTTCCGGCGAGTGTCCGGATCGAGGTCCCGCAGCGCGGCGCCGCCCAGCTCCTCCCAATACGCCTCGTCGACGTCGAGTCCCTTGAGCCGTGCCTCGAAGAGCTCGTTGGCTGCGGCCTTGATTTCGTCCCCGAACTGATTCGCGATAAAGCGTTTTATTCTTCCCACGGTTCGACCTCCACCGGGCCCGAGTCGCCGGCGCCGCCGACGTACTCCACCGGCACGTGTTCATACAGACCGCCCTCCAAGAGCGCCATGGCGCCCTCCAGCGCGTCCGGGCCGTCGTCGTTTACGGACGGCTCGGCGAGGTAAATTAACTGCTCGATAACCTTGTCCTGGTCGGAATGGCCGCGGCGGAACCGCAACTTCCCGCGCTCCACCGGCCCGCTCAAGCGGATGATGCGGCTCTCCTTGTTCGTGTGGTGGTCTACCAGCTTAAGCGGCAAGTAATAACCCCTCTCCTTGGCCCTCTCGTCGTAGTCGCGAGCCAGGACCGCCTGGAAGCCGTTGGACTCCAGGCCGAAGGTCGACGGCCGGTAGTCGTCGTAGATCGACCAGCTCGCGCGGAGCATGGCGTCGATGCTCGCCCTTTTGACGTACGCGTGGAGGACGTAATAGACCATGTTCTGGCGGTCGAGCCCCACGGTGACGATGGCCTTGTCGTTGCTCGTCGCGTTCGCCTCCACCGACGGGTCGCAGAAGGTGGCCTTTATGAGGTCCCGGCCGGCTATCTCGTCCTCGTGGTAGTAGCCGCGCTCGAACCACTCCTCCTGGAACGCGCCCTCCGGGTCCTGGGGGTTGAGCAAGAACTCCTTCGCGAAGAGGACCGTGCCCATGAACGCGCGTTTGTCGGCGAGCTTGTCGAGGGGCCACTTCGCCGGCCACAACGGCTCGCCGGTCTCGTCGTCGATGGCCCGGTACAGGCGGCGCTCGACGACGCCGTCGAGCTCGTCGTCGAAGAGCAGGTGGCCCAGCACGGACCGCCGGGCGAGCAGGTTGCCGATGACGAAAAAAGAGCAGTCGTACTCCGCGGCGCCGTAGAGCTCGCCCCGGAGCCACTTGTAAACCTTGTCTATGGTCCGGGGGTTCCGAACCGACTCGTCGGATTCGATGTCGTCGACGACGATCAGGTCCGGACGGTACTGCCGGTGCCGCGCGCTGCGAATTCGCTGGCGGCGGCCGCGGGCCAGCACGCGGATCCCCGACGTCGTCGTGAAATCGCCGTCGCCCCACGAGCCCTCGCGCCGCAGGTCGCCGAAGTCCTGGCGGATGCGCTCGTTCTCCTCGAGCTCGAGCTTGATAAATTCGACGTTATCCGCGGCCTGGTCTTCGGTCTCCGAGACCTGGACGACGTATCGTCTTAGGCGGAAGAGGATCGCGTGGAGGGGGTAAGCGAGGGCGACGATGGTGGACTTCGCGTGGCCGCGGGGCGCGCCGACGACGACGGGGCGCTCGCGCACGTCCAACAGCTTCACCAGCTCGCGGTGGAACGACGCCGACTCCTCCACGAAGTAGTGCGGCAGGTATACGCGGCCGAAGTAAAGGACGTCTTCCCGGGCGCGGGCGAGTCGCTCCTCGCGCTCCCCCGGCGGGAGCGGCGAGCAATCCTTCGCCATCTCGCGGCGGATATCGTCGAACCGCTTGTCGAGTTCGCGCCGGGTCTGCCCCCGCCTAAGGTCCCGTTTCTTCTTGGCGTCGAATAAGGTCATAGGTTATTTCGTCCTCCGCATTTCCTCGACGAAGCTGCTGTATACGTCGAAGATCTTGACGCGGAGTTTCGCGTCGGCCACTTCCCGCGAGA
>JAZGGY010000389.1:0-4740 GCA_036480675.1 bacterium
CGGCGCTGTGCCGCGACCACGACATACCGCTCGTCGTTTTCTATTTGTATGACGCCGGTAATATTGGTAAAATAATACGAGGAGAGAAGCTCGGGACCCGCGTGGGGTGAGGAACCGTGGTAGCGGACGAGATACTTAAAAAGGCAGAAGGAAAGATGGAGAACTCGGCGGCCGCCACCGGGCGCGAGCTCGGGTCCATCCGGACCGGCCGCGCGGCGGTCTCCTTGCTCGACCGCATCTTCGTAGATTCGTACGACCAGCGCATGCCGCTCAAGCAGGTGGCCACGGTATCGGTCCCGGATGCCCGCACCATCGTCGTCCAGCCGTGGGACAAGTCCATCATCAAGGACGTGGAGCGGGCGATATACCAGTCCGGCCTCGGCCTTACGCCAACCAACGACGGCAACATAATCCGCATCCACATCCCGTCCTTAACCGAGGAGCGCCGCCAGGAGTTGGTTAAGCTCGTGAAGAAGCTGGCCGAGGAGGGGAAGGTCGCCGTCCGGCGGGTGCGCGGCGACGCCAACAAGAACGTAAAGGCCGCCCAGAAAGACGGCGACATATCCGAAGACGACGCGCAACGTCTGATGGATAAGATACAGGAGTTGACCGATAATTATATCGAGCGGGTTGACGCCCTCTTGGAAGCGAAGGAGAAAGAGAT
Organism: bacterium; assembly: GCA_036480675.1. GTDB lineage: Bacteria > RBG-13-66-14 > B26-G2 > WVWN01 > WVWN01 > WVWN01. Next base: position 665 of record JAZGGY010000389.1, read on the forward strand.
ACTGGAGATATAATTATGGCCTAACTCTTCTCCAACTGAATAGCTTCTTGCGAGGGACCCGCCGTTCAGTTTGGGGTAGGCGCGCGTCCCTTTTTGACTGTGCGGGAACGGCGCGGGGAGGGAAACGGAGAAATAGCGAAGACGTCCGCGTATGAAAATAATTAACCCGTTGGAAGAGCTTGAGGAGGAGGAGCTCCGCGCCCGGTTGGAGGGCGCCGCGCTGCCCGCCCACGTCGCCGTAATTATGGACGGCAACGGCCGTTGGGCGAGGAGCCGCGGCCTGGCTCGCATTCGCGGCCACCAGGCGGGCGTGAAGGCGGTGCGCGAGGCGGTGACCGCCTGCCGCGAGGTGGGCGTCAAGTACCTCACGCTGTACGCGTTCTCCAGCGAGAACTGGGAGAGGCCCACGCTCGAGGTCCGGGCGCTGATGCAGCTGCTCAAGCACTACCTGACCGGCGAGCGCGACGAGCTGCTCGAGAAGCAGGTCCGGCTCGAGGCCATGGGCCGGTTGGACCGTTTGCCCAAGGACGTCCGCGCCAAGCTGGACGAGACGATAGCCTTGACGGCGCCCCACGACGAGCTGACGCTCACGCTCGCGCTCTCCTACGGCGGCCGGGCCGAATTGACAGACGCCGTACGCGCCCTCGTCGCCGCCGGCGAGAGCGACGTCGACGAGGAGACGATAGGCCGGTACCTTTACGCGCCGGACCACCCCGACCCGGACTTGTTGGTGCGGACGAGCGGCGAATTGCGCGTATCCAACTTCCTGCTGTGGGAAATAGCGTACGCCGAGATCTACGTCACCAACGTCCTGTGGCCCGACTTCCGCGCCAGGCACATGTACGCGGCCTTGCTCGATTACGCGAACCGCGAACGCAGGTACGGCAGGGTCTCGGCGGCCGAGGGCGGCGGCCGGTAATGTTGGCCATCCGCGTTTTGACGGCGGCGATATGGGTGCCGGTGCACCTGGCGATCCTGATCTGGGGCCGGCCTTACCACTTCTTGATTGACTTGGAGGCGATAGCGCTGATCGCGCTTATCGAGACGTTCCAGTTGCTGGAAGCCGCGGGCCGGCGGCCCCATCGCCTCGTCGCGGTCGCGGCCGGCGTCGTATACCTGGCGGCGATGGCGTACCGACCGGCGATATCGCTCTGGGCCGCGGCGGCGCTGTTGATAGCGGTGCTTTTGGTCCCGGTGTTCCGGCGGAGCACCGCGGGCGCGCTGGCCGACGCCGGCGCGACGCTCTTCGCCTTCGCGTACGTGCCGGTGCTGCTCGCGTTTTTGATGCTGGTGCGGGTCCTTCCCGCCGGCGTGGAGCTGTTGTTGATATTCTTTATTACGATATGGGCCGTCGACATAGCGGCGTACGCCGTAGGCCGAACGGTGGGGCGCCGTCGCCTCGCGCCCGACATAAGCCCCGGCAAGACCGTGGCGGGGACCGTGGGCGGCGTCGTCGTGGGCCTGTTTATGCCGCTCGCGCTGGCCAAGCTCTTCTTTACCGGCGCCGGTTTGGGCTGGCTCGGCGCGCTGGCGGCGGGCGCGGTGCTCGCCGCGGGCGACCTCGCCGGCGACCTGGCCGAGTCGGTGCTCAAGCGCGACGCCGGCGTCAAGGACAGCGGCCGCGTCTTGCCGGGGCACGGCGGCGTCCTGGACCGCTTCGACTCCGTGCTGTTCTGCGCGCCGCTCTTCTTCGGCGTACTGGTGCTGGTGGGGCGGGCCGGCTAAGACGATATGGTGAAACGGGTGAGTATACTGGGGTCCACCGGTTCCATAGGCCGGAACGCGCTCGACGTCGTCGCCTCGCTGGGCGACGAGGTCGAGGTGGTGGGGCTCGCCGCGCGCCACAACGCGGAGCTTTTGGCCCGCCAGGCACGCGCCTTTCGCGTCGCCGCCGTGGGCGTGAGCGACGAGCGGCAGGCGCACGTGCTCGAGCCGTTGGCCGCCGAGGGCGTGGAGGTGTTCGCGGGCGACGGCGCCGCGTCGAACGTCGCCACGACGCCGACGGCGGACCTGGTGTTGGTCGCCGTCGCGGGTTTCGCCGGCCTGGCGCCCACCCTCGCCGCGCTGAACGCGGGAAAGGACGTGGCGCTCGCCAATAAGGAATCGCTCGTCGCCGGCGGGAAGCTGGTGCGGGAGGCGCAGCGGGCCGCGGGCGCGCGCATCTTCCCGGTGGACAGCGAGCACGCGGCCTTGGCCCAGTGCCTGGAGGTATGCCGCCCCGACGCCGTCCGGCGGCTGATAATTACGGCCTCCGGCGGCCCGTTCCTGAAGAAACGCCGGGAGGAAGTGGCCGACGCGACGCCGGAACAGGCCGTGGCGCACCCGGTGTGGGACATGGGCGCCAAAATTTCGGTGGACTCCGCGACGCTGATGAACAAGGGTTTGGAAGTCATCGAGGCGTACTGGCTCTTCGACATGCCGTGGGACCGCATCGACGTTTTGATACATCCCCAGTCGGTGGTCCACTCGTTGGTCGAGATGGCGGACGGCTCGTTCGTGGCGCAGCTCGCCACCGCGGACATGCGCCTGCCCATTCAGTACGCGTTCACGTACCCGGAAAGGCGCGCGGCGCGTTTTCCCACCGCGGCGCTCGAGCTCGCGGCCATAGGCCGGCTCGAGTTCGCCCGGCCGGACCCGGCGCAGTTCCCGTGCTTCGGTTTGGCCCTCGCCGCGGGGCGCGCCGGCGGCTTAAAGCCCGCGGTCATGAACGCCGCCGACGAAGTGGCGGTCGAGAAGTTCCTGGCCGGCGAAATCCCCTTCGGCGCGCTGCCGGAGGTAATCGAGGCGACGCTGGCCGACGCCCCGGACGGCGACGCCGGCGGTTACGACGACGTCGCCCGGGCGGACCGGTGGGCGCGGCGCCGGGCGGAGGAAGTCGCCGGGGCGGTTGCGAGTCGCGCGTAGGCGGGAGACGACGATCGATGTTTATAAATAATATTTCGCGCGCGAGGTACTTTTTGGCGGCGGCGGTTTTCGCGGCCGCGGCGTACGGCGGCGTCATCGAAGAGATCAAAGCCGAGGTCGCCGCGGACCCGGATAATGCCGACCTGTACGTCGAGCTCGCCATGGAGTACGAGTACGCGAATGATTGGCGGGAAGCCGTGGACGCGTACCTGATGGCGCTTGCGCTTGTCCCCAACGACGCCGACGTCCACTTCCGGTTGGCGGAGGTATACTTCGCCGTCGACAAGCTCGAGCCAGCGATAGACGAGTACCGTAAGGCGGTCGCCCTCGACGAAAACCTCAATAAGGCCCATTATCAAATAGGGCGCGCGTACCTCGGTATGAAAAGGTACGACCAGGCCGTAGCTTCTCTCGAGAAATACGCGGAGGCTTCTCCCTACGATTTCAACGGCCTGTGGTTTCTGGGGCGCGCGCTGGAGAAGGTGGGGCGAAAGAGGGACGCGCTGGAACGGTACGAGAAGGTCTTGGACTACAGCACGGGCGCGTACGCCGCCGTAGGGGAAATAGGCGTCTTCGGAACCAGCGACGACCTCGCCGCGTACGTACGTAAACTGAAGAAGGAAGTCTACGGAGAGTAGCGATGCCGACGGATAAACCGGCGCGAATGGTGGCTTTGATATACGCGCACGGCGGCGGCTTCATGGCCCGGATCTTCCCGGCCGGGATAGTCTGCTTCAGCGAGAGCATCGCCGGCCTGAAGGAAGAGATCGAGGCCGCGTTGGAGGACTACCGGGCCGACGCCGCGGAGTTCTCGGACGCGATGGACGACTTCGCCCAGTCGTTGTCGCAGGCGGAGTGGGACTGGGCCGAGGGCTCGTCCACCCTGTTTTTCGTCGAGTTCGACGAGGATTACATCCACTAGGCGGAGACGCGTGACTACGATATTAGCGTTCATAGTCGTTCTTGGAATTCTGGTCTTCGTGCACGAGGCCGGCCACTTCGCCGTGGCCAAGCTGTCGCGCATCCGCGTTTTACGATTTTCGTTCGGTTTCGGCAAGGTTCTCCTGAGCGTTACGTGGCGCGGCACCGAGTACGCCATATCGCTCTTGCCGCTGGGCGGTTACGTCAAGATGGCGGGCGGCGACGAGCGCGAGCGCGAGGGCGCCCCGGAC
>JAZGGY010000390.1:0-4881 GCA_036480675.1 bacterium
ACGCGCTCAAGCGCGAAGTAAAAATGAACGAGGGTGCCGGCGAAGGTAAAATCCAAGCGCAAATCCAGACCCGCCTTGACGACGCGGCGCGCCTGAACAAAGAAGCCGAGGGCGTTGAGTTCGAGAACAAAGCGCTCGAAGGCAAAGTAATGAAAGTTCAGAAAGTCCACGACTTCTGGAAGAAAATTATCGGCGAAGACCAAGCTTTCCTCGCCAAATGGGCGGAGAAGAAAGGCGACCACGTCGTCGTCGAAGGTGAGTGTCTCTGGATGATCGCCGGTATGGAATACGGCCATCCCTACTACTACAAGTGGCCCCAGATCTACAACGCCAACCGTGACCTTATTAAAGACCCGGACCTCATCTATCCTGGCTGGAACCTCAAAGTACCGGCAATGCAGTAATTATCGATCTTCGTAAAAAAGACAGTCGGAAGCGACTGTCTTTTTTTTTGAAGGTGAAACTACTATGCGCGCCGTTGTGCAACGCGTAAGCGAGGCGACGGTCTCGGTTGAGGAGCGCGTCGTCGCGGCCGTCGGCCCTGGCCTGCTAATACTCGTGGGCGTCGGCGCCGGAGACGGCGAGCGAGACGCGGCCTACCTCGCCGCCAAGATAGCCCACCTGCGCATCTTCGCCGACGACGAACGCCGAATGAACCTCTCGTTGTTGGACGTGGGCGGCGAGGCGCTGATAGTCTCGCAGTTTACTCTCCACGGCGATTGCCGCAAGGGTCGGCGGCCCGATTTCACGCGCGCCGCGCCCCCGGCCGAGGCCGAACGGCTTTACAAAAAGTTCATCGACGAGCTGTCGGCCTTGGGCGTGCCGACCAGCGCCGGCGAGTTCGGCGCGATGATGGCCGTGTCGCTCGTCAACGACGGGCCGGTAACGCTGATATTACGTTCTCCCTCCGAGGGCGAATAAAAAAGGCCCTCGCGGGCCGCTTCGTCATTCGCTCGGGACATCCGGCGGGCCGAACCTCTCGCGTACGAGTCCTAACAGGCGTTCCCGCTCGTTAAGTGATTGGTCTTCCAAAACGCGCTCGAGCAGGTAGCTAAAAACCTCCCCCACTCTGGGACCCGGCGGAATGCCGAGTTCCGCCATAACGTCGCGGCCGTCGACGGCGAGGTCCTTCTCGGTAAAGGCCTCCTCGCGCGCGATGGCGTCGTTAACGCGGCGCTCGAGCGCGCGTAAATACCCCGGGAACCCATAGTTTGTGCCGTTGCCGAACCAGTCGGCGATGCGGAGGTCGAAGAGGTCGGCTATGTTCTCGCGCCCGACCTTACGGATAAGCCGCCGGACCGCGGCGTCGGTCCAGGACGGCGTGTAGCCGAACATATGGTAGTATATCAGGTGCAGAACGTAGTCCCGCTCCTTCTTGCTGAAGCGCAGCCGGTTCAGGATGTGGCGGGCCATCCGGCGGCTCACCGCCTGGTGGTTGTAAAACGTTACCCGGCCGTCCCGCACGACACGCGTTCGCGGCTTGCCGACGTCGTGAAGCAACGCCGCCAACCGCACGAGCGGCTTCTCGGCCGGCGCCGCGTCGCACGAATAGAGCGAATGCGTGTAAACGTCGTAGGCGTGGAATTCGTTTTGCGTAACGGCATACCCTTCTAAAACCTCCGGAATAAATAGCTCGAGCAGGCCGGTCTCCCGCATAAGCTCGAGGCCGTACGACGGCTTGGCCGCCGTGGCCAGCATCTTCATAAATTCGTCGCGGACTCGCTCCACGGCTACCATGCGAACGCGGTCCAACACCGCGGGTATGGCGTTCAAGGTCTCGCCGTCGACGTCGAACTCGAAGCGCGCCGCAAGCCGTACGGCGCGCAAGGGCCTGAGGCCGTCCTCGCGAAATCTCTCTTTCGGGTCGCCCACGGCGCGGACGACGCCGCGCTCGAAGTCTTCGACGCCGCCGAAAAGGTCGACGAGTTTATCCGCAGCGGGGTCGTAGGCTAACGCGTTGAACGTAAAGTCCCGCCGGCTGAGGTCTTCTTCGATACTCTCCGCGTAGGTAACGTCGTCGGGATGGCGGGCGTCGCCGTACTTGCCGTCCCGCCGAAACGTCGTCACCTCATAGTCGCCCCGCGCCCCCAGGACCGTAACCGTCCCGTGTTTAATGCCGGTGGGGGCGGTGCGACGGAAAAGCCGCTGGACTTCCTCGGGGACGGCGTCCGTCGCAACGTCGAAATCTACCGCGTCGAGGCCGGCGAGCAGGTCGCGGACGCAGCCGCCCACCAGGTACGCCTGCTTACCCGCGGCCCGTAGCGTAGCTACGACCTCCAGCACCTCGGCCGGGACCTCCTTCAGATTGGCGCGGTTCAATCGGTTTTTCTGCTTCTTTCCCAACCTCAGCTTCATTTCCCGAGCGCCATGGCGAACGCCACAGCGTAGCCTTTCTCATGGCTTATGGTTATCATAACGTCCTCAACGCCGCGTTCGGCGGCGCGCGCCGCGGCCACGCCGGTGAGCTCGACCGTGGGCCGATTGCCGTCGGCCCTGACACCCACGTCGCGGTACGCCAGCCCCATGGGCACCGTCGGCGAGAGGGCTTTGACTACCGCTTCCTTGGCCGCGAACCTACCCGCCAGCGCGCAGCCGAAGTCGACGCGCGCCATGCAGTACTCCCTCTCCTCGGGCGTAAACAGGCGCTCCAGTAACCGGTCGCCGAAACGCTCGTACGCTCGAGCGACGCGGCTTACCTCGATCAAATCGACGCCTATCCCAATTATAGCCGTCATTCGAACCCCACCCGCGCCTGGCGCATCAAGGCCAACATTTGCCTCGTGGCTTCTTCCAGGCCCACGAACATCGCTCGCGCCACGATGCTGTGCCCAATATTGAGTTCCTCCAGCTCCGGGATAGCCGCTACCGGCTTGACGTTGTAATAGGTGAGGCCGTGGCCGGCGCTTACTCGTAAGCCAAGAGACGCGGCGAAGCGCGCCGCCGCCGCTATTTCCTCTCGCCGCGCGGGCCTTTCCGACGCGGCGGCGTTAGCGTACGAACCGGTATGGATCTCGACCGTCGCCGCGCCCACCTCCCGTGAGGCCGCGATCTGTACCTCCGCCGGCTCCACGAAAGTACTCACCGGGACGCCGCCCTCGCCGAGTTCGGCGACGACGCCTACCAACCGCTTGCGCCCGGCGGCGACGTCGAGGCCGCCTTCCGTAGTCAACTCCTCGCGCCGCTCCGGCACGAGCGTCACGAACGCCGGTTTATATTTCAAGGCGACCGCGACCATCTCATCGGCGGCCGCCATCTCGAGGTCTATGCCGGTGGCCACCGTCCGGCTCAATATCTCGAGGTCGCGTTCCTGGATATGGCGCCGGTCCTCGCGTAGATGTATCGTGATATGGGCGGCGCCCCCCCGTTCGGCGGCGTACGCCGCGGCCACCGGGTCCGGTTCGAAAGTACCCCGCGCCTGGCGAACCGTAGCTACGTGGTCGACGTTAACTCCCAACTGCATACTCTCTCCTTATGCGAATATTAAACCGCGCCGATACTTCAGGGCAACGGGACCGTAATCCTCTCGCGGCGCAAGAAAGTTACGTGCGTACGGTATCCCGCCTCCTTCGCCTGAGCCACCGCCCTTTCGAACTCGTGGCCTACCTCGTACGGCGCGTGCGCGTCGGACCCGAACGTTATCGGGATCCCGAGGGCGCGGGCGCGCCGCAGCAACTCGAGCGACGGATAAATCTCGCCCACGGGCTTCCGCAAACCGGAGGTATTCACCTCCAGGACCATACGAGCCGCGGCGACGGCCGCCAGCGCTTCGTCCTCCGCGTCCCGCACCCTTTCTTCCGGCAAATAGCCGAACTTCTTCGGTAAATCGGGATGCGCCCAGACGTCGAAGAGGCCGGCGCGGGCCATTTCGGCTACCAGCCTGTAGTAATCGCGGTACAACGCCGTCACGTCGGCGCCCTCGTATCGTCGAAGGTGGCGCGAGTCGTCGAAAGGCCAGTCGCCCACCCAATGTATCGCGCCTGAAATGTAGTCCAACGGCAACGCCGCGAGTACGGCCTCGAGTCGCGTCTCCTGACCCGGAAAATAGTCCGCCTCGATCCCCAATAAGACCGGCGTGGCTGATTTACCCTTTAGACGCTGAATTCCGTCAAGATAAACCGGCAACTCGTCCCACGACATCGCCAACGCGGGGTCGGCCTTAGCCGGTTCGAGATACGGCAAGTGGTCGCTGAAGCCGATGCCGGCCAAGCCCTCGGCCGCGCCGACGTACGCCCTGGGCGCGCCCTCTGCGTGGCCGCATAACGGCGTATGTACGTGGTGGTCCACCGGAAGACGAAGTTCGTGTTCTTCAGCGTTCATTCCATTTTCTCTCCCGCGTCGCCTTCGCCGGGAACTTCCTTCTCTTCCCCGGAACTTTCCTCCTGCCGCAGGTATTCGTCGACTAATTGCTTTATATCTAAACCTTTATGGTCCTCTCCACGCACCTTCTTCATGACGGCGCCGTAGATCGCCGGCGCGACCCTAACGAGGTGGGGCCCGAGCAAGCTGGTATTCAAATCCCTCTCCAGCTTGGGGAAGAACGGGAACAGCGCGAAGACCAACGCGGTAACGCTGGCGAAGATCAAGCCTCGGGTGAAGCCGAAAGCTCCTCCCGCCAACCGGTCGAACCAGCCCACGAAGAGCCTCTTGGCGCCCCTGTGGAGGAGGTGGCCGAGCCAACTCGAGCCGAAGGCGATAACGCAAAATATCACCACGAAGGCCGCTAAATTAGCCACCGCCGGGCGGGCGTCCAGCCACCCTCCGATATTCCAGCCCAGCGCCTCGTACAACCTGAAACCGGCGAAAAGGCCGAGCCCGATACCCGCCAGGTTGAAGAGCTCGCGGAAGATGCCTCTCTTTATACCTAAGACGCAATTGACGACG
>JAZGGY010000391.1:0-6375 GCA_036480675.1 bacterium
TCCACGTACGGCGGATTGGCGACGACGAGGTCCGCCGCCGGGAGCCGCGATGCAATCCCCTCGTCCCTTATATCGCCGACGATCACGTCGACGCGTACGTCGTACGCCGACGCGTTGTCCCTAAGTAGCGAAGCCGCGCTCTCGTCGGCCTCGACCGCGACGACGCGCGCGTCGGCGCGGCGCCGCGCCAGGTAGACAGCGAGCGGCCCAACGCCGGCGAAAAGGTCTACGATTACAGGCGCGTCTGTATCGACGATGGACTCCTCGGCCCATAAGGCCAAGCCCTCCGTCTCGGGCCGCGGGATAAACACGCCCGGCGCTACCGCCAAGTTCAACCCCGCGAACGGCGCCGTACCGATTATTAGTTGGAGCGGCTCCCCGTCGCCGCGGCGGCGGGTAAGATCCGCTAATCGCTCAAAAACGCCCACAGGCGCGACGTCCCGTAGGTGTTTGGCAAACTCGCAAACATCCCATCCGTACGCATATGACGTCAACGCCGTGGCGTCGGCCCCGGGTGACGGCACCCCCGCCCGCGCCAACTCGGCTTCGGCCCACTCCCGGAGATGGCCAGCGGCCTTGGGCGCCGTTTCGTGCGATACGTAACGCGTCGGTGTCATATTTACTCGGCCGCGGTAAGCATTTTCTCGCGGTCGGCCGCGGCCAGCGTATCAATTATATCGTCTAAATCGCCGTCCATGACGTTGTGAAGGCGGTAAAGGGTTAACGCTACACGGTGGTCCGTAACGCGGCTCTGGGGAAAGTTATAGGTTCGTATACGCTCGGACCGGTCGCCCGTCCCCACCATGGACCGGCGTTTATCGGCCCTCTCGGCGTCGGCTTCCTCCTGGGCTTTCGCGAGCAACCGAGCTTGTAAAATTTTCGTCGCCTTGGCCCGGTTCTTGATTTGGGACCTCTCGTCCTGGCAGGTTACTACCATACCGGTCGGTACGTGGGTGATTCGAACCGCCGAATCGGTGGTGTTTACGCCCTGGCCGCCCGGGCCGGTGGAACGGAAGACGTCGACGCGTATATCCTCGGGCGCCATCGCTACTTCTACCTCGTCCGCCTCCGGCAGGACCGCCACCGTAACCGCGGAGGTGTGGATGCGGCCCTGGCTCTCGGTCTCCGGTACCCGCTGGACGCGGTGCACGCCGGACTCGTACTTCAAGCGCGAGTACGCGCCGCGGCCTTCGACGCCGAATATTACCTCCTTGAAACCGCCTATGCCCGTCGGGTGCGAGTTCATGACGTCGACGCGCCACCCGGCACGTTCGGCGTACCGCTGGTACATCTTGAGGAGGTCCGCCGCGAACAACGCCGATTCCTCGCCGCCGGTCCCCGCGCGAACCTCGACGATGACGTTTCGCTCGTCGTTGGGGTCCTTGGGCAGAAGGAGCAATCGGAAATTTTGTTCCGCGTCGTCGAGGGCGACCTTCAACCCCTCGAGCTCGCCCCGCGCGAGGTCCTTCATCGCCGGGTCGTCGTCGCCTTCCATTATGGCGCGGGTATCGGCGATCTCGCGCTCGAGATCGCGAACGCGTTTACCTGCGGTTACAAGCTCCTCGAGCTCGCGGCGGCGCCGGCCCAACTCCGCGAAGCGTCTGTGATCCGAGACTGCCGCCGGGTCGGCGAGCTTATCGTCCACTTGCATAAGCTCGTCCTCGACGGTTCCCAACGATTTCATGAGGTTTGCCATAATCAATCCCCTGCTTCGCGCGGCCCTCCCGCGACGCCGTCCTCCTCCTCTTCGACCCGCCTAAACGACGATAGCGCCACTTCGATCATACCTTCGTCCGGCTCCCGCGTGGTCAGGAATTGCGTAAGCATCCCGGGTAGGAGGATAACGTTTACTATTTTATTATCGGGGAAACGACTTCCCAAACGTATCAACTCGTACGCCACGCCCGCTATCGGTATTATGAGCGCCAACCGGACCAACAACTTCGTTATAAAGTTAATGTCGCCGGGAAGCAGCGTGAAGACGACGGAATGGAAAAGTATCAAAATCAGGAGCAATACGATTATAAAGGACGTCCCGCAACGAGGGTGGAAACGGCTCGCCTCGGGAACGTTATCCGCTCGGGGCTCGCGGCCGTGTTCGAACGTATTTATGACCTTGTGTTCGGCGCCGTGGTAGGCGAACATCCTCCTGACGTCCTTGAGCGTCGATATCGCCAATAGATATCCCAAAAACACGATTATCCGCAACAATCCGTCCACCAGGTTAAATATAACCGCCCCTTCCGCGGTGACGCCCAACGGCTTTTTGAGTAGGTACGCCGCGCCGTACGGCACGCCGACGAAGAGCACCAACCCGAATCCCAGCGAAAACGCTACGACGCCCGCCTTTTCCCAAAAGGAAGCTTTTCGTCTTTCTTGACCTTCCTTCACGGGTTCGGCGATTTCCGCGGAAAACATAAGCGCTTTAATCCCCAGCGCGAGAGACTCGTACAAAGCCACGGCCCCGCGGATAACCGGTAGCTTCCACGGTAATTTGGAGGTAAGGGACGCGTGCTCCCGGGACTCCGTTACGATCTCCCCCGCGGGATCTCGCACCGCGACGGCGTACGCGTGAGGCGAGCGGAACATTACGCCCTCGATAACGGCCTGGCCGCCGATGAAGGGGCGCCGCCCCTTGGCCAAAATCTGTAGAATACTCACGGCAACTCCATTACTTAGCCGTTGAACTGGTTAACCGGAAAGCTGACCCCAAACTAGTATTCCGCTAATATTATAAACGACGACCCGCACCGGGTCAACATCGCCGCAGCCTGAACCGCCAATAATTCGTAAAAACCGCCGCCGGCGGCGACGTATAACAATTCTTCAAGCCGCAGCGCCCGTTAAAGCGGCCCGCGCTTCGCCGCGATCACGGCCTCGGTTTTCCTCAGCTCCCGTTCCGCCTCCGCGGCGTACGGCGAAAGGCGATGATAGTCGAGGACGTACCGGTAGGTCTTTACGGCTTCGTTTAACTTCCCGGTTTCGCGGTAACACTCGGCCAAGCCCATCGCAACCGGCACTGACGGGAATTCGCCGCGGTAGTTATCGAATATTTGTCGGTATTTCGAAATGGCCGCGTCGTAGTCACCCAACGCCTTATCGCAGTCCGCGACGCCCACGGCGGCGAGCACTTTCTCCAAACCCGACGATTTCTCTTCGACCTTAACGAACAGCCCGCCAGCTTTCTCGTACTCACCGCGGTCGAAGTAGAGGGATGCCAACTCGTACGTCGCAGCCCGACCGGTCCCGGTATTGCCGAAACGTTCTACCAATTTCTCGAGTTCGGCCGACGTCTTAGCCGCGAGCTCATCTTCGTCCAACTTCCCTTCCTCGCCCGCCGCCTCCGCGGCTTTTTTGACCTCGTCGGCGATCCTCTCCTGAACGTAGGCGTACGCCCGGGCGGCCCGCACTTCTCGGTCCCGGCGATACCAGGCATAACCACCAACCGCCCCCGCGACGATCACGACGCTGCCTGCCACGGCCGTGATAATCTTCCATCGCTTTACGAAGGGTTTTATAATTTTCTTAAAACGGGTTTCGGCCGCCACCTCGGCCGGCATCCTGGCCCGCTTCAGCATAGCCCTTTCTTTTCTCTTCTTTATTTTCATACGTTAAACGTCCTATAGATTAAGGGCCTAAAAAGGCCGGCCGGTGAATATCGCGCCTGCGAAAACCGCGCATACCGCCGCGGCGAACGTTAAAATCGCCAACGCGGCGGCGCCGTTCCCCACCCACCCACGCGCGCGACGAGCGTGCAGATAAGCCGTCGCGAGGGCGAAGACGACAAGCGAGGCTACGTCGCCCCGTTCCCAGCTCCACCACGCCGCGCGGGCTTGCTGGGCCCAAATCGCGCCCGCAACCAACACCCCCACCGCGAACAAAGGATACCCCAGCGTTATCGCGCGGTACTCGATAACGCCCAGGTCGTCCCCGGAAAGGAACCGTGCCGAAGCGCCCCGAGACCTAAAAAGGCGAAAAACCGCGGCCGCGAATCCAACGGCGAACGCCCCCTCCCCTAAGCTCGCCAGCACGGCGCGCGCCGAAAACCACCCCGATTGCAGCGCCGGCGCAAGCTGCGTTTCCACGTCCGAAGGAAATAACGACGCCGCAACGCCGAGCATTACTGCCACCGGCATAAGTACCAAGCCGAGGAACCCGCCCCGCGTCTTCAAATAGAAAATGAGGAAGAATAGTACGACGCTCCACGAAAAAAGCAGCAATAATTCGTATGGGCCGGCAACCGGTAAGTGACCGGCGATTACGGCTCTCGCCGCCAGCGCCGCCGTTACGACGACGAACCCCGCCAACGCCGCCCAGGCGCCGCTATCGGCGACGGCGCGTCTGCCAAGCACCACCCACATGATAAAGAGCAACGCCGACGCGGCGTACAGGACGAAGCCGATCTTTAGAACGCCAAACTTATCCAGGTACGTTTCGAGCGATAGCTTCGCCGGCGACGGGTAGCCCGGTTGCTTTTTAACAGCGGCCGCTAACGCCCCGGCCGCCAGACGCGCAGCCCCGGCGTCGCGTTTCTCGTAGGCTTCGCTTAATTCGAGTACGCTACGCCAAACCAGCCTTTCTTTGTTGAGCGGCCGCCACCCCGCTACGTCCGAGCCCGGGACAACGAGCAGGCCGTACCACGACAAGCGGTGCAAAGCCCCGGCCCGACGAACGACGTCCGTCACTGCTCGTTCGACGTCGCCGCCGCCGAAAGATTCCGGATTATGCACGACGCCCGGCATGACGACGCCCTCGAACTCCCGCAACGACAACCAACTGTCTTCAGACACGCCCGGCACTTCCCCTCCCTCGACGTAGATGAGTCGGCCGTCTCGCCGGTATTCCGGGTCCAATATCGCAAGCCAGACGGCAGCGTCCGCGTTATCGCCCAGGTCGCCGTCGCGAACGTCTCCCCGCCCTTTAAGAAGGTTATAACGGCTATGCACGAACGTACGCCAAGGCATGGGCCTATCGGCCTTTACCGCCGCCCCTTTAAATGTTTCGCTTAAACCGGCCGCCTCTACGAACTCCAGCCGGCCCGAAAAATCGTCCCCTCTTTCCGCGGCCGAAGCGGCCGCAACCGAAAACGCTAAAACGAACGTCCATAATAGTCCCAATCGCATCGCGCTATCAATTTTCCTTTACCGCAGCTACCCACTCGTCGAAAGCCTGTTTAAGTACGCGGGCACCTTTGCTCGAGCGGGCGGCCAAGTAAACCCGGCCGCCGCGGACGAACGCTACCAGTTCGTCGTACCGCAACACCGTGGCCGCTACGACGCCGACCGAAAAGAATAAACAGGCCAAGTAGAAAAAGGCGAGGCCCGGTTCACGAGCAACGGTTAACGCGGTAACGGGCGCCTCTTTACTTCCCAGAAACCTGAATATGCTATCGCCCCCGTTCGTACGGACGCCAACCCTGGCGCCGAAAGGGAATTCTACTCGTTCTTCGCCGCCGTCGCGCCGCTCGATTACGCCCTCCAGGTAACGTTCGCGAAGGTCGAGGCTATCGCCCTCCGCCATAACGACTTTCATCGTTTCTTCCCCGTCGCCGAACGCGACGTACGAACCCGACGCTAAAAGGTATTCACGGCGCGCGGCGCGCCAGGGGCCGTCGTCGCCGCCGTAATCAATTCGGATCGATTTATCGGTGAAGTCGGGTACGTCGGCTCGTATAAATGATCGGTCGGGGTGCAATTTAAATAAAACCCCCTGAGCCTTTTCGCCTTTAACGTTCTCGATTTGGACGAATGCCGCCGGATTATATTCCGCGCCGTCGTCCCCGATACCCGTTTCGGTGGCGTAAAAACGTTCGAAGTATTTAATGTATTGTAACGTTAGGCCGGAGCGGCCCAAAACACGGCCTTCACCCGGAGCCATAGTTACGTCGCCGCTTTCTCCCCCTATCTTCCAGGAAAAAATTGCGCGGCCGTAGCCGTCAACCGAAGCACCTTTCTTTAATTGCACCTCCTCGAGAAATAAGCCCTTCGCACCCACCTCTATATCGGATTGGTATATCGCCAAGCCTCGATAACGCAACGGCCTGTTAACGTCGAGCTCACCGGCCGCGACGTCGTCGCCGTAACGTAACAGACCTACTTTTGTCCGGTATGATAAAACTTTACCGGTATTCGCGTCCGCGATTTCGTCGACGGCGTCCGCACGTATCTCGAAACCCTTTCCATACGCCGAGGGCAACGCCAGCCGTTGCCCTTCGAAAATGGAAATCTCGCCGCGGCGGCCGAAAACGCCCAACGCCGCGGCCAACAAAGCGAATAATAAGCCGATATGGATTAAAACCTTACCGACTAACGCTGCCGGTCTGCGCCGCCCGTAAAAAACGCCGCCCTTCTCGCGCCAATTGAACGGTAACGTTCG
>JAZGGY010000392.1:0-14513 GCA_036480675.1 bacterium
GGACCGACGGCCCGCCGGACTACTGCCCACGCGCGCGCGTCCTCGCCACCGGCGAGGACACGCGACACGAATTCTACGAACCCGCGCTGGAGGCGTTCCTGGACGTCACGCATTCTCCGTTGAAGGACGCGGACGGCGTCGTCGCCGGTACGGTCGTCGTCGCCTCCGACGTCACCGCGCGCAAACGGGCCGAGGAAGAAATAAAGAAGAGACTCGAATTCGAAAAAGTAGTCGCCACGATATCTTCGCGGTTCGCCGCCGCCGCCGTCGTCGACGAGGCGGTCCAGGCCTCGCTGGCCGATATGGCGCGCTTCAGCGGCGCCGGCCGCGTCTACCTCTTCCTCCTGCGCGACGACGGCGCCACGATGGACAACACCCACGAGTGGTGCGCCGAAGGCGTCGAACCCCAGATCGAAAACCTCCAGGGCATTCCGGCCGACACGACGCCGTGGTGGACGGCGAAGCTCCGCGCGGACGAGGTCATCCACGTCGTGGACGTTTCCAAATTGCCGGCGAAGGCGAAGGCGGAGCGGGAGTTCCTCGAAGCCCAGAACATTAAATCCCTTCTCGTCCTCCCCCTTAAAGTCGGCGGCGAACTCGCCGGCTTCGTCGGCTTCGACAACGTGGAGGAGGCCGGGGAGTGGCCAACCGAAGACCTCGCGCTGTTACGCGTCTTCGCCGAGGACCTGGGGACGGCCCTCGAGCGTAAGCGCGCCGAGGAGGCGCTGCGCGCGAGCGAGGAGAACTACCGCCACCTGTTCGAAAACGCCAACGACGCGGTCTTCGTCTTCCGGCTGGGGGAAGACGGCAAACCCACGACCTTCGTCGACGTCAACGACGTGGCCTGTACGCGACTCGGTTATACCAAAGAAGAGTTGTTGGAGCTGACGCCCGCCGACCTCGCGCCGCCGGAAAGCGCCCCTCTCGTCTCAGAAAGATTGGCGATGGTCCGAGAGAAGAAACACGCCCTCTTCGAATGGACCCACCTCACCAAGGACGGAAAACACTTACCCGTCGAGATCAGCACGCATTTATTCGAACTAAAGGGGCAGCCGACGATCCTGTCGATCATCCGGGATATCACCGCGCGCAAGCGCGCCGAGCGGGAGCTTAAACGTCGAAGCGAAGAGATAAGCGGCGTAAACGAAGTGGCAATTGAATTGGCCGCGGCGGCGTCCGGGGCGGAAATGTTCGCTATAATCTGCGAGAGGCTCAAGGACTTAACCGGCGCGTTCACCACGATCTCTACCCGCTACGACGAATCCACCGACGAATTGGTCCTGAATTACGTCGCCGCGGAGAATAAAGTTATAAAGAAAGCCAACCAGCTTATCGGCGTCGATATTTATAAGTTAAGGTTCCACCCCGGACGCTACACACCCGAAGAAATGGCCTCGGAGAGGGTCTTCGTTTCGGACGGGATCCCCGAGCAAGCGTACAAAGTAATACCGAAAGCCGTTTGCAAAACCATCGAGAAAGCGTTCAACTTCGGCGAGATTTACGACCTGGCGCTCCAGTACGGCGGCGAATTGTTAGGTACGGCGGAAGTCGTTATGCTGAAAGGTGCCCCGAGCCTCTCCGTAGATACGCTCGAGGCCTTTGCCCACGCAGCAGCCGCCGCCCTCCGGCGCAAGCGCGCCGAGGAGGCGTTGGCGCGCCGCGGCGAAGAGATAACGGCCGTCAACGAACTCGCGATCGAACTGGCGACGGCGGCGTCCGCGACGGAGATGTTCGCCAGGATTTGCACCAAACTAAAAGATGTCACCGGCGCGCTGGCGACGATCACCACCTCCTACGACGAAACCCGCGACGAATTGGCATTGAATTATATAGTCGCCGAGACCAAGGTTATAAAGAAGGGCAACAAGATCCTCGGCATAGACGCGACGAAAATGAAGTTCCCCGCCGAGCGCTACGAACCCGAGGAAATGGCCTCGGACCGGGTCGTTATATCGGACGGCATACCCGAGCGTGCGTACAAGACCATCTCGAAAACAGTTTGCAAGGTTATCGAGAAAACATTTAACTTGGGTGAGATTTACAGCTTGTTACTCCACCACGCGGGTAAAATGATGGGTACGGCGGAAGTGGTCATGCCAAAAGGCAGCCTACCGCTTTCGGTAGACACGCTCGAGGCCTTCGCCCACGTAGCCGCCGCCGCCCTCCAGCGCAAGCGCGCCGAGGAGGCGTTGGCGGGCCGCGCCGAAGACATGCGTGCCCTCAACGACCTCGCGGTCGAGCTGGCAGCGGCGCCCTCCGCCGAAGCGATTTGCGAGATAGCCGGCGAACGCCTCAGGGAAATCAGCGGGGCCTTCGCGGTCGTCCTAACGGAATACGACTCCGCCGCCAAAGAATTGATCATAGATTATATATCCGCGCCGGCCGACTTCTTCAAGAAAGTAAGGAAATTAATACCCGGCCCGATAAACAATATCCGTACTCCCATCGACGACGAAACCTACGAAGAAATAATATCGCGCCGCGTAAAACGGCACGAAGGCCTCCACGAATTAACGTTGGGCGCGGTGCCGAAGCCGCTCGCCGCGGCGTTAGAGAAAGCCCTCGGCCTCGGCGAAATCGTCGTCGCGGGCCTGCAATATGCGGGGGCCTTGCTCGGCAGCGGCGCCGTTCTGATGCCGAAGGGCCGCCCGGCGCCGTCCGAAGAAATACTCGAAAATTTCGCCAACGTAACCGCCGCCGCCCTCGGACGCAGGCGCGCCGAGGAGACGGTACGCCAAAGATCGTACGACCTCGGCGAGCGGGTCAAGGAACTAAATTGCCTCTACACGATCTCGAGATTGGTAGACGATCCCGACAACACGCTGGAAGACATCATCCAGGGAACGGTCGACGTAATCCCGGCTTCCTGGCAATACCCGGAGGCCACGTGCGCCCGCGTCGTGATCGACGGCCGGGGCGAGTTCTCGACTAAAAGATGCCGGCCGGCCGACGCCGTCGCGAGGCAAACCGCCGACATCAACGGCGGCGGAAAACGCGCCGGTACGGTGGAGGTCGGCTACTGTGAGGAAAAGCCGGAGCGGGACGAGGGGCCTTTCCTCAAAGAGGAGCGAGACCTCTTAAACGCGATCGCCGAACGACTTGGAAAGGCCGTCGAGGCCAAAAACGCGGAGGCAGCGTTCAAAGAAAGCGAGGAGCGCTATCGCGGCCTGGTCGAGGGCGCGCACGACATGGTCCAGAGCGTCGGCCCCGACGGCCGTTTCTTCTTCGTCAACCGCGCCTGGCTCGAGACGATGGCCTACGCCGAGGAGGATCTCGCGAACCTGACGCTCTTCGACGTCATTCACCCCGATCATATCTCCGCCTGCCGGGACCTGTTCCGCCGTGTTTTCGCCGGCGAATCCCTTGCGGGGATCGAGGCCGCGTTTATAACCAAGGACGGCCGCGAGGTCCTGGTGGAGGGCAACGCCGGCCCGCGGTTCGTGGACGGCAAAGTGGTGGGGACGCAGGGTTTCTTCCGCGACGTCACCTCCCGCGCGCGGGCCGAGGGAAAAATTAAGAGGAGGCTGGAATTCGAGGAGGTCGTCGCCGTCGTATCGTCGCGCTTCGCGTCCGGCGTCGAGTTCGACCGGGCGGTAACCGTGTCGCTGGCCGATATGGGCCGCTTTACGGCCGCGGGCCGCGCGTACCTCTTCCTCCTGCGCGACGACGGCGCCGCGATCGACAATACTCACGAGTGGTGCGCGAAGGGCGTCGAACCCCAGATCGAAAACCTCCAGGGCCTTCCGGCCGAGGCGGTCCCGTGGTGGATGGCGAAGCTCCGCGCCGATGAGGTCATCCACGTCGTGGACGTTTCCAAATTGCCGGCGGAGGCGAAAGCCGAGCGCGAGCTCCTCGAGGCCCAGGAGATCAAATCGCTTCTCGTCCTCCCCCTCCACGTCGGCGGCGAACTCGCCGGCTTCGTCGGCTTCGATAACGTGGAGGAAGCCGGGAAGTGGGAACCGGAGGACCTGGCACTCCTGCGCGTCTTCGCCGAGGTCTTGGGAACCTCGTTGGAACGCGAGCGCGCCGAGAAGGCGCTGCAAGAAGCGCACGCTCAACTCGAAAAGCGAGTGGAAGAACGCACGGCCGAACTCGACGCGGCCAATCTGGACCTCCGCCGGGAAGTCGGAGAGCGCACACGGGCCGAGGAAGCCTTACGGGAGTCGGAGGAGAAATATAGAAATATATTCGAACACTCTCCCGCGGGCATCGTCATTCACCAAAACGGTAAAATACTCTTCGTCAGCCCGGCCATGTTCCAGATGGTCGGGTACGAATCCGCGGACGAAGTCGTGGGCAGGCCCGTACTGGAGTTTATCCCTCCGGATCGCCACAAGCAACACAAGGAGGAAGTCGAAATCGTAATGGCGCGGGGAGGAGAATTAGGGCAGCCAACCGAGCAGGTATTAATTCGTAAAGACGGGTCCCTTTTGGACGTCACTTCCGTCGGCCAGGCTATCACGTACGACGGAGCGCCGGCGCTCCAGGCCTTCGTCGTAAACGACGCCGAACCCAAGCGAGCCCGGGAGGCGCTGCGCGACGCCCACGGCCAACTTGAAAAACGGGTGGAGGAACGCACCGCCGAAATAAAAAACGCTAACTTCAAACTCCTCCGACAAATAGAGGAACGTAAGCGGGCGGAGGAAGCCCTCCGTAAGAGCGAACGCGAGAAGGCCGCCGTCCTGGAGAACATGCCCGAGCAGGTCGTGTTCCGCGATCGGGAAATGACGACGATCTGGGGGAACAAGGCCGCGGCCGACTGGTTCGGATTAACGCCTCGGGAGCTGGTCGGGCGCCGTTGCTACGAAGCGCGGTACGGCCGGAAGGAACCCTGCGAGGACTGCGACGTCGCTAAAAGTATGGACACCGGCGAACCCGGCGAACACGAAACGACCTCCCCCGACGGCCGCGTCTGGTCCAATCGGTACTCGCCGGTACGCGACGAGGCGGGCGGGATCATCGGCGTCGTCGAGACCACGCTTGACATAACGGAACGGAAGCGAGCCGAAGAGGAGTTAACAAAGTACCAGAACCTAGTGGAGGAGCGCGTCGAAACCGGAACTAATGAATCAAAAAAGAAAGGTAGAAGCCGAGGGCGCTAAATTGAAGAGAACGCCCGGCCCCTATAAAGCCGGGTCGCCATTTACGGGGCGCCCTCTAAAGGATTTGCGGGGGTCCCTTAACGCCGGTTTTTAGAGCTACGGTTTCCTCTTCACGGGAGAGCGGGTACG
Source organism: bacterium (assembly GCA_036480675.1). GTDB lineage: Bacteria > RBG-13-66-14 > B26-G2 > WVWN01 > WVWN01 > WVWN01. The sequence continues at coordinate 5,232 of JAZGGY010000392.1, forward strand.
ACCCCTTCGCGAGGCCGCCCCTTGCCGCCGGCGAAGTAGCGGCTTTCACGGGCGATTTCTGGAAACGCAAAGGTAAGGCCGGCCTGAGGACGTCGTAATAAATTAACTCCACTTCTTGGCACAACCGCTCTACCGTAAAACGGCGTTTGTACGTCTCGCAACCCCGGGCGCCTACCTCGGCCGCCAACAGCGGGTCGTCAAGTAAAAACGCCGTCGCCGCCGCCGTAGCGCCGGCGTGGCCGACCTCCACCAGGAACCCCTCCCGACCGTCCTCCATTATCTCAGGTGCGCCGCCGGAGCGCGAAGCTACTACCGGGACGCCCCGCGCCATCGCCTCGACGATAACCCGGCCGAATGGTTCCGTCTTTACCGGCGTATGGACTAGAACGTCGAACGCGCCGATGGTACGCGCGGCGTCCTCCCTTTGCCCGAGGAAGCGGAAGCGCGGCGCCAGGCCGGCACGGCGGACCTTACGGATGAGCTCGGCGTAGTAGGCGCGCGCGCCGTAAAGAGGGCTACCGATGACGACGAAATAGAGGTCCCGGAAGGCCGGAGCCAACGCAGCTGCGGCCTCTACGAAAACATGTTGCCCCTTCCACGGCGCTATTTGCCCCACGCAACCTAAAACCCGAGCGTCTCGGGGAACGCCCCACGCCGACTTCGTTCGAGCTACGAATTCGGGCCCGAGCGGCTCCGGCGGCGCGACGGCGTTGTAAACTACCGTTGCCTTTCCGCGCGCAAGCTTGAACTGTTCGACGACGGCATTGGATATGGCGATAACACGCGCCGCGCGGGCCGCCGCTAAAACATCTATTATACCCCGGGCGAACCGGCCTACGAGCACGTCCCGCATATGCCATATCAAAGGCACGTCCATACCCACTACCGCCAGCGTTGCGAACACGTGCGCCTTTTGGCTGTGGGTGTGAATCAATTCCGAGCGCTCGGCGGCGATCACCGAGCGGAGGCTACGCGCGGCGCGGAAGACCTTCCCCACGTGGCGCCACCACGCGACCGACAGCGGGGATATGGCTTCCCGGTGGAAATTTAATAAGGACGGTTCGGCGCGATAGAAGTAGACACGTTCGCCGGCTTTGGCCAACGCCTTAGCCAGCGGCCCCGGGCCGGAAAGGGCGAACGTTATATCGTAACGGGTATGGCCGAGCGCACGCGCGAGCTCCAGCATACTCCTTTCGCCGCCGCCGATAGTAGTTGCATGGTTCACGAATAATAACCGCGTCTTAGCCATCCCTTTGTCGCCTCGCTTCTCCGATTCGGCTCGCCACGGCGGCCTCGAACTTCGCCACCTGCTTTGGTGCCGTAAATTCTTGTAAGACACGTCCGCGCCCTGCGGCCCCTAACCTCTTCGCCTCAACAGGACACGTCAGGAGAGCCACAATGGCTGCCGCTACCTCCGCCGCACTTTCGGGCTCGACCAGAACGCCGGTTTGGCCGTCGGCTACGGCGTCCAACGCGCCGCCGCACCGGCCTGCGACGACGGGCTTGCCGAATAACGACGCCTCGAGGAATACCAGGCCGAAGCCCTCGGTCTTTTCCATACCGTCCTCGAAAACCAGTCGGCTGACCATAACAAAAACGTCACATTCGCGGTAAAACGGCGCGACGTCGGCCACCCGCCCCCAAAATTTGACATGATCGGAAACGCCCACCTCACGCGCTACTTCCTTCAATCGCTCGACGTCGTCGCCCGACCCCACGATCCAATAATAACAACGCGGTATACGCCTAAGGATTGCCGGTAGCGCTTGGATAACGACGTCGTGGCCCTTGTAACGCTCGTCGCCGGCTAGTCGGCCTACCGATAATAAAACCCTGTCGCCCGGTTTTTTAATTTCGCGTGCCTCGCGGGCATTGTCGGCGGCCCGCACCAACTCGGGAGCCACGCCCGGGCGTACGAGGTCTACTCCCGAAGCCGGTATTCCAAAATACGAAACTACCAGGTCTTTGGCGTAACGGCTCCCAGTTACGATCCCGGCCGCGCGGTGTAAAAGGAACGAGAACAGGCCGCGGTACTTCCTGGGCGTTATCTCGAGAGCGTGTACGTAAACGAAATAAGGTTTTTGGTATACGGAGCCGAGGAGCCAGGCCGGCAGCGCCGCGGCGACGTGGCCGCAAAACAAAACGTCATTTAAAGGGACCAAAGACGCCGCGGCCCGGGTGAGGTTCAACAACCTGCCGATCCTCGATTTCCCGCAACGATAACGGTGAACCGCGTAGCTCAGGTGGGCGTCGAATTCCCGGTCGCCGGGGGCCGCCGGCGCGACTACGGCCACCTCGTTACGGACGGCCAACCCGTCCGCTATTACGGCTAAGAGTTTCTGCACGCCGCCCTCGCGCGGCGGGAAACTGGGAGTTAGGAGGAGATAACGCACAGGGGAGGTTCGACCTTAAAATTCGACGCCGGAAAGTCGTCGACGAATTGCTGATGCCATATCTCCAAGCAAAATAGGCTCCATACGCGCTCGCCCCCGACCCCTCCGTCTACGAATTCATCCCATAGGGCCGCGACCGCCCGGGGGCGGAAATACCCTCGGGAAAGGGCCTTCGGCGAGAATAGCGTATCCCGAAGCCAATCCCGGCGGTATTCGCGAAGCCATCTTGCGACCGGAACCTCGAACGCCCGTTTCGGCCTTTGGACGATCGGAGGCGGCAATATATCTCCCGCGACCTCCTTGAGGAGCTTTTTGGGCACGCCCCACCCGAAACGGTCCCGATCGCTTAGCCGCGCCACGTATTCCACTAAAACGTGGTCGAGGAAAGGGACTCGGGCTTCAACGCCGGCGGCCGTGCTGACCTTATCAACTTTCAACAGAGCGTCATCCACCAACGAAGTCGTTATATCCGCGGTCGTAAGCCGTTCTACGGGGGAGCGTCCGGGACTATTTTTAAAAAATTCTTCGTATAATTTTGCCGCGCGGCCGACGGTCCCCGCCGCTCCAAAATCGTCCGTATACAGCGCGCGACGTTCGGCCTCGGCGAATACGCTCAGCCAGGCCACGTTTCTCTCCCCGGGCGTGGGCGCCGAGTTCGCTAGTTTGGCGGTATAGCGCCAAAACCGGCTCGCGTCCCGGCGCTCCGACACCTTTCCGACAACGTCCGTAAAAACCTTTCGGAAAAACTTCGGGGAATGGTGATAGACGTCGGCGAGGCGGCTTAGTAGATAACGGGGGTATCCGGCGAAAACCTCGTCGCCGCCCTCGCCGTTTAACAAGACGGTGACGTATTGTTTGGCATAACGGGAGATAAGGTAGGTCGCCCACGCCGCGGCGTCGGCGACCGGTTCCTCCAAGTGCCAGATCACCTTAGGTATCGCCGACAAGTCCTCGGGGGTCGCCTCGAGTTCGTGATGGTCGCAGCCGAGCTCGGCCGCTACTTGGCGAGCGAAGGACGCCTCGCCCTCTTCGCCGGCGAAGGTTATGTGGAAAGTTTTCACCGGCTCGGCGCAACTTTGGGCCAGCAGTGCTACTATTAAACTCGAGTCCAGGCCACCGCTCAATAAAGCCCCCAACGGCACCGCGGCGAGGGTCCTGGTCCTGACCGCTTCCTGCAAAAGCGCCGCGACCCCTTCCCGCGCGCGGTTCCCGAAAAGCCGAACATCAGACACCGGCTGCGCTAATCCCCAGTAACGGTTCACCCGCACGCCGTTTCGGCAGATCTTTAACCAATGTCCCGCAGGTAGTTTGTAAACCCCTTTGAAAAGCGTTTTGGGCGCCGCGACGTATCGGAACGTCAGATAATCGTCGAGAGCCTCTGAATCTACCGCGCGGTCGACGCCGGGGGCGACCAAGAGGCCTTTTATCTCGGAGGCGAAATAGAACCGGTCCTTTACCCAAGTATAATAGAGGGGTTTTACCCCTAGCCGGTCGCGGGCGACGAACAACGTATCACCGTCCCAAACCGCCAACGCGAAAATACCGCGCAACTTTTCGACGCAGCCGTACCCCAGGTCTTCGTAAAGGTGGGCTATGACCTCGGCGTCGGCCTTCGTCCGGAAGCGGTGCCCTTTCTTCTCGAGCTCGCGCCGCAGCTCGCGGAAGTTATATATCTCGCCGTCGAAGACGACTGTAACGCCGGCTTTCTCGTCACTCACCGGCCGCCGACCGGTATACTCCCCGTTAATTTCGAGACGCGTCATGCCGAGGCCCACCGGCCCACTGGTAAAAGTGCCGCGGTCGTCCGGGCCGCAGTGGGCCAAAGCCTCACACATATCGTCCAATAGACCTTCTCTACCGTCGTTGTAATATCCGCATATGCCGGACACGTCGAAATACCTCCTATTTTTATGGAACTCGGAGAGCCTTCTTCCCTGCCTTGCTACGATAACCGGCCGTCATGTTAATAATTGTCAGTCCCGTTTTTATTATCGTTCAGGACGTACCGGGGACCTCGCGGCCGTTCCCCCGCCTCGCCACCACCATAATTCCGCGGCCGGAGGAGGGGTTGTGGCGGACTTCGCGCCGGGCGGCGAGGCGGGAGGCAAGGTAGGTAAACACCCTCCCCGGGTGGAGCCGCCAACGCGCCAGGCGGTAGTCGAGGTCCGTAAGCCAGGCCGTCGCCCGGCCTACCGTCAGGTTATACTCCTCGGCTAGGAAGCCGGCGTCCCGGACCAACGATAGGAGAGCTTCCACGCGGTATCCGTCTCGGACGTGCCCGAATTCCTCGCCGCCCGCGTGTTCGGCGTCGGCGCCCGCAACGCCAAAATAACGCCTTTGTTCAAGAGAAGGAGTATGTAGGATTAGCGAACCACGCCGTTTTAAGACCGACGCTATCCGTCGCAGTACGCCCAGGTCGTCCGCGATATGTTCAAGAACGTCAATACAAATCACCAGGTCGAAAGGACCGCGTGCGCCTACGGCATCCTCCCTTAAAAACTCGAGCCGAGAATAACCTCGCGCCGCGGCCCGGCGCCGTGCGACGTCTAGGGCTTCCTCGTCCACGTCCACGCCGACAACCGACGCCACCGGCCACCGAGACGAGACGAGAAAAGAATGGCGCCCTCTTCCACAACCGAAATCCAATACCGCTCCGGGCCGACTTTCTCCCCAGCCGTCGAGCGCCTTTAGAAGATGGGCTCGTCGCGTTATAGAACCGGGGTCGTGGAAGTCGCGTAGGAGCCGGCGCATATTCAATTCTGTTCGGCGGAAGCGCCACCGCGGCGCACAAACATCGAAGTGACGGCACCGCTCAGCAACCAGAACATCACGGGCCCAACGCCGAAGTTAAGGGTTGCGTGCGTTAATAACGGGAATACTCCCGAAAAACAAAGTGCGAAAACCATTACAAGGCGCCATTCCACCGCACGGTCGGTGCGAAGTCGTACCCCCAGTCGGCCGACGACCGCCCCCACCATCGTCGCGAACAATATCATCCCCGGCCATCCCAGCGAGACCAGTGCCTGGCCGAACCCGTGTTCGATGAAGCGATACGTCGGTCGCCAACCCGCCGATATAAAGACCGGGTCCACGAAATTACTCCCCTTAGCCGAAGTCGAAATACCCAAGCCGAACGGGTAATCGCGAACCAACGTCAACGCTCTATCCCAATCCCAAACGGTCCGGTCCCACGTATAGCGGTAATCGGATACGAGCAGCGTTATCCTGTAGAGGTACACGTTAGAGGACAGAACCATAACCAGTAGAAACGCTAAAGCAAGGGGAACCAGTAACGGGAGAATCTTCTTCCTTTTGGGCTCGAGCGCGACGTACGTCGCGAGCGCGACGACCAGGGGCACGTACGCCGCCCGCGTCCCGGTCAAAAGCAGCGCGGCGAAACAAACCGCCAACAACGCGGCCGCAACCAACCTGGCCGGGGTTTTCTGCGCGCGTACGAAATAAGCCACGGCGAGCAAACACGCTATACGCAGCATCGCCGCGAACACCGTAGCCAAGTCAAATGTCGAAAAAACCCGAGCCCGCAAATTCCGAGGTGCGTCGACGCCGTACCACGTCCCCCACTCGACTTTGGCCCGGAAGTTACTTGAGAGGCCGTACAAATGTTCGAAGCCGAACTTGTATTGGAGTACGCCGTATAGGCCCGTAACTCCGGCCAGCGCCAGGAAGAACCAACAGAAGCGGTCGAAGCGCCGCGGCGTGTCGAGCGCGTCCGCGCCGACGAAAAACAGCGGCACGAACGCGAGCCACCATCTCGCCCCGCCCAAACGGAATATGAAGAGCTCATCAGTAAAAGGAATTAGCGTTACCGCTAACGTATACAAAACGAACGCGCCGAGCGCAGCCAATACGAATTTATCGTAACGATCTCGGAACCCGCGCCGCAACGGGTAGCGCACTAACCACGAAAGGTATAAAAGAGCAAGTAGCATATCGCGGGCAAAAAAAACGATTCCGTAATCGGAAAGCGTCATTTTAATAATCCCGCAAAAAAAGAAGTACCCAACGACGGAACACAGGTAGAGCCGGAATTTATTAAAAGCTAAATATATCGCGACTACTGCGACCGCAGAAACCGCCACGGGAGTCAACATCTGCGGCCAGATAAAAGCTCCAACGACAGCGGCCGCAGCAACGCAGACCACCGCAAAGGGCAGGGCGTATTTGCCGCCGGCTGGCCGGCCGAGGTAAGGCCGCACGTAAACCCTAGGCTCGCTCGTCACGAATCCCTTTCCCGAGCCGGGGAGCTCCGGCGCGCACACGGTGTTCTCCGACACTTGGTTCGAACCGACGCGGACAGTCCTCGAGGTACGACCGAACACTCAGGAGCCGCCCCACGAGCGACGGTCACCCACGCCTCCCCTACGTCGGCCCGGCGCCCTTCACGAAGAGCGTACGCCGACGACGGCCTAAGCCCGGCCGCTACGGTCCCTCCCGAGGGGCCAACTCGGCGAATAACTCCTCCCACTTGCCGGCGATGACGTCCCACGCGAAATGATCCTCGAACGTCGCGCGAGCCCTTACCCCCAAATCCAGCCGGAGGGAGCCGTCTTCCGCCAACGCCTGCAACACCGCGCGCAGTCCCGCGCGGTCTCCGGCCTTTACTAAAACCACGTTGTCGCCGCTCCGGAAGATATCGTCGCGCTCGTGGCCGTCGTACGCGACGACCGGTAAACCGTGCGCCAACGCCGCTACCACAGAACCGCGCCGTCCGGAGGGGCCGCCCGCCAGCGGCGAAACGAACACGTCCGCCTTTGCGAAATGATCCGATACCTGCTCGGAGGACAAGTCCCCCGTTATCTCCAGCCATTCCGCCCGTTCCGCCCTTTCCCTCAGCCGCCGGGCCCTCGCGCCTTGCCTGTCGCCGTGGTTATAACTACCGATAACGGACAATCCCACCCGACGGCTCGAGCGGAGGTCCGCCACCGCTTCGACTACGTCCTCTACCGATCGGTCCTCGTGCCAACGCCCGAACGTCATTACGCGAAACTCGCCGTTATCCGCCGCCGGGTACGGGTACGGGGCCGCCGGTTCGACGTTCGCCCCCACCGGGATCCGTTTCACGCGACCCGAGTTTACGCCGAGCACGCGGGTCATCAACGTCTCCCGAAAATCGTTGGTCACGACCACGCGCGCGCTGGCCCACACGCCGCCCAGAAACACCGCCCATGAGATTAGAGTCAGCATCTTGTCTCGCGCGGACCGGTAGGGCGGGCGCCACAACTCGTGGGCGTTTAAAACCAACGGCTTGCGTCCATCGAGTTTAAACTTTAAGAAGAACGCGAGGAGCCAGGGCGCGACGCCCCCCCGGCCGTACATATAAGCCACGTATTCCAGAACGTAGACGTCGGCGTTTACCGCACCCAGCGTTTTTAAAAGCTTACGAAGCCCCCGCAGGTTCCACGCCTTAATCACGGGTAAAACCCGCGGCGAGGGCGCGCCCCCGGAGCCGGCCGCTTCCCCCAAACCCGCCGACGTAACGACCGTAACGTCGTGTCCCCGCGCGGCGAACTCCCGCGACAGGCACCTAACGTAATCCCCTACGCCGCCCACGCGAGGCGGGTATTCAGGGGTTATATGGCAGATTCGCAAACCACGTCACCTTTCACGACAGCGTCCCAACGTGTCCGCGCCGGGCACTCGCGACCGCCCGTTCGTATACTGCGATCGTCTTCTCGACATGGCGCGCCAACGAATATTTCCGCACGGCGAGGCGCCCCGCGGCTCCCATGGCCCGGGCCCGTCCGGGGTCGTCCAACAATGTCCTCAGCTTCGAGGCCAGGTCGTGGGGATCAGCGGGCTCGGCCAATAAACCGACCTTCCCGTCTTCCAGCCACTCCGGGATCCCGCCGACGCGATACGCGACGACCGGCCGGCCGTGGCTCAAAGCCTCGACGCCAACGTTCCCGAAAGCCTCGGGCCACAGGGAGGGAAGGGCCACGACGCTCGCCTCGCGGTAAATCCGTCCCAGGTCCTCGTACCGCACCCACCCGGCGAACCGCACCCGGCCGTTCAAGCCGATCCGGTCCGCCAACGATCGCAAGTCGTTCAGCTGCGGGCCGTCGCCGACGAGCGTGAGCGTGACCTCCTCCGGCAGGCGGGCGATCGCGCGGATCAGATCGTCGAAGCCCTTGATATAGGAGGCGCGGCCCACGGCGGCGACGTGCGGCGGGCCGCTGTTCATTTCGGCCGCCTCCGGCGGCACGTCTACCGGCGGCGGGATAATATGTATTTTGTCGCCGTCCTGACCAGCGGAAACCAGCATCTCCTTCATCCACCGGCTGGTAACGACGACGGCGCCGAGTTGGGCGTCGGCCCGCCGGAACGCGTAGCAGGCCGCGAGCCGCCTGGCGAGCTCGCCGCGGCCTATAACGGAGCCGTCGTTTCTTACGTCGCAGCCGAAACGCCGCGCGCGCCCCAGGCACCGCCAACCGAATGGCTGCTCGCAAACCCGCCGGCGCCGCGGCCAATACTTCACCGCGCCCGGGCAATAAGTCCAGGGCGTATGGACGGTCCTGACGGTTGGGTATTTCCGGCTCACCCCGCGAACGACGCCCGGGCCGTCGAAGTTTCGGAAGTGGACGACCTCGGCGCCGAACTCGCCGAGAACGCGGAGGATATCGCGCCGCGCCTCCGCTCCTCGGAACAGCGTCGCTCTCCGTACCGACGGCAGGAACGCGCTCCCCGGCTCGCCGGCCGCCTCCGCCTCGCCGTGAATAACTAAGACGTCGTGTCCGTCTTCTCTCAAACGGTCGGCGCACCGCCGCATCGTCTTCTCGCTGCCGCCGACGAGTGAATATTTTTCGTTGATCTGGGCGATCTTCATCTCGATACTGCTTCCCGCATCGCGCGCGCCAACGCGCCGACGTTT
>JAZGGY010000393.1:0-5320 GCA_036480675.1 bacterium
AGGCGCTTATACCGCCCGGCGCCGCGGAAGGCGCCGTGGTCCGCGAAATCGCCGTAGACCTGATAAAGGCCAACCCGCGTCAGCCCCGCCGCCGCTTCGGCGCGAGCGAGCTGGCCGAGATGGCGGCTTCCATCCGCGAGCACGGCGTCCTGCAGCCGCTCGTCGTACGCCGCGCCGGCAAGGCTTACGAAGTGGTCGCCGGCGAGCGCCGCCTGCTGGCCGCCCGCAAGGCCGGCCTGAAGGCCGTCCCCTGCGTCGTCCGCGCCGTCCCCGACGAGATGATGTTGCCGCTGACGCTGGTCGAGAACCTGCAGCGGGAGGACCTGAACGCGGTGGAGGAGGCCGCGGCTTTCAGGGTCCTGGTCGACGAGCACGGCCTGAGCCACGAGGCCGTCGCCCGGGGGGTGGGCAAAAGCCGCGCCGCCGTTACGAACGCGCTGCGGCTGCTCGAGCTCGCCGCGCCGGTCCTGGCCATGTTGGAGGAGGGCAAACTCACCGCGGGCCAGGCCCGGCCTTTGGTGAGCGTCGAGCCCAAGTCGCGGCAGATAGCGCTCGCCCGGCGCATAGGCCGGGAGAACCTTTCGGCGCGGCAGGCCGAGGCGCTGGCGAAGCGGGCGGCGCCCAAAGCCCCCCGCCGCCGGGGCGCCGCGCCGTACCTCGACGACCTGGCCGCCCGGCTCGAGAGGTCGCTCGCGACGAAGGTAACGATAACCGGCTCGGCGAAGCGCGGCACCGTCAAAGTCCATTACTACAGCGCCGAAGACCTAAACCGACTGGCGGAAGCGATGTTGAAAAAGGGCTCGTCGTAAATGCCGATGCGCAACGTCCTCGCGATGATATTCGACGGCGGCCGGGGCGACAGCCTGCTCGCCCTCTCCCGCGTCCGCGCCAAGGCGTCGGTTCCCTTCGCCGGCCGCTATCGCCTCATCGACTTCACGCTGTCCAACCTCACCCACTCCGGCATAACCAACGTGGGCGTGCTCACCCAATATCTCCCCGAGTCGCTGAAAGCCCACGTCGGCATCGGCAAGCCGTGGGACCTCGACCGACGCGACGGCGGCATCCGCCTGCTCGAGCCCTACTACCGCGGCGGCGAGACCCACTGGTACGAAGGGACTGCGGACGCGCTGGCCCAAAACCTGGAAGTGGTCGACGACGAACGCTTCGAGTACGTCGTCGTGGCCTCGGGGGACGGCGTGTATAAAATGGACTACCGGCCGCTGTTGGACTTCCACGCAGTGTCGCCCGAGAGCGTAACGCTCGTCGTAAAGAAAATGGCCGCGCCCCAACCGGGCCGAAACGACGCGGTCGAGATAGGCCCCGGCAACGTCGTCGCCGCGGTGGGCGTCGCCGCGCCGGCCGAAGGCCCCTGGTACGCGTCTACGGGTATATACGTATTCGACCGCTCTCTCCTGGTAGACAAATTACTCCAGGCGGAGGCGCGGGGCGCTACGGACGTCGTCGCCGACGTCGTCGCGCCGGCCGTCGCCGAGGGCGCCGTGGCCGCTTACCGGCACGACGAATATTGGGCTCGGATAGACACGGTCGACGACTACTACGACGTAACCTTTGAGTGCCTGTCCGAAAATCAGGCCTGCAAGCTCGACGACCCGGCCTGGCCCATATACACCAAACTCCCCGACGACCCCCCGGTGAAGTTCGGGCCGGAGGCGGAGGTGGTAAATTCCCTCGTCGCCGACGGGTCCATAATAAACGGCCGCGTCGAAAACTCGGTACTATTCCGGCGGGTCTACGTCGAAGCGCGGGCGCGGGTTAAGGATTCGATAATTTTGGACGGGACGCGGGTGGGCGCCGGCGCGTCGTTGGACCGCGTGATACTGGACAAGTTCGCCGCCGTGGGGCGGGGCGCCCGCGTGGGCGACGACGTCGGCGAACCCCGGCCGAACGAGGATTTTCCGGAACAGCTGAGCCGCGGGATAACGTTGATCGGCAAGCGGGTGCGAGTACCGGCGGATTTCGCGGTCGGGAGGAACTGCCTGCTCGACGTCGGCACACAGGAAAACGCGCTGGCGCGTTTCGACGGCGCCATGCCCAACGGCGTTACCGCGAACGTTGCCGATTAAAAAAGCTTTTAAATATATATCCGTAATTCATTCAATATGAACGTTTTCCCAAAAAAATGCTTGACAAAAGCCGTCGATTATTTTAAGTTTTATGCGTATCGGCAGGTATTAAATTACGGCGGCGCGAAGATTTAGCCGCGCCGCCAAGGCGTATAGAAACTTTACAGGGGGGAGGCGACGAAAAGAAGCTTACGAAACAGTCCCGCGCCGCGGGACGGTTAACCCTTTATTAACACCCCTCACCGGAAGAGGTGATGCGAGATGAAGCGGTTATGTTTGACTATCGCGGTCGCAATAGTGGTGGCGGCGTGTTTCAGCTACGCCAGCTCTGGATGGTTGAAATACGAATCCCCCACCGAAAAAGACATTAACGCCGTAACGTTCGTCAACGCCGATACCGGCTGGGCCGTCGGTTACTGGGGCGAAATCCTCCGCTACCATAACGGGACGTGGAATATCAACTACACGTGGCCCACGAAGTATTTCCAGGACGTAGACTTCGGCACCGCGAACTTCGGCCTCGCCGTAGGCGACCAGGGCAACGGCGCCGTCTTCAACGGCACCAAGTGGAAGTTCGCCGGCATGGAGACCACCCGTAATATTTGGGGCGTCGCGATCCCGCCCAAGCAAAATTTAGTTGCTTGGGCCGTAGGGGAGCGCGGTACTGTCTTCCGCTGGACCGGCGGGAGAACAGGCGCGTGGAGCTCCTGGAACATCGGCACGCTGGCCGCCCTCCACGACATTCACTTCTCGAGCCCAAAAGACGGGTGGCTGTGCGGCAACAACGGCAAAGTCTACCACTTCGCTGAGTCGGAATGGACCCAGGTCAGCGCCTCGACATCTACGAATTTCCACTGCATCTACGCCCTGTCCGAGAACAACGTTTGGGCGGGCGGCGCCTCGGGCCAACTTTTCCACTACGAAGGCGTGAGCTGGGTGCGGGTCGCCACGCCCACCACGGCCGTCATCCGCGAAATGGCGTTCACCGGCCCGACGGAAGGTTGGGCGGCGTGCGACGACGGCGTTATCCTGCACTACGACGGCGTGAGCTGGAAAACGTTTAGAACCAAACCGGCCACGACGGAGAGCTTCTCCGGCCTCTTCATGATCGACTCCAGGAACGGCTGGGCCGTCGGCACCAACGGGATAATTTACGAGTACCGGAACTTCCCGGGCGTCGAACCGGCCTCCGTAGGAAGGATCAAGGCGCTGATGCGGTAGCAACCGCGCCGACAACGTTTAAAAAAAAGCGGCCCGCGAGGGCCGCTTTTCTTTTCCGTAGCCGCGGTCGGGGGACTAAGGCGCTCCCGCCGCGCCCGCGATGCCGATATTTTTTGCTTGTATCGCGACCGCCGTAGTATAAAATAGGGGCGTATGCGAAACACCCTGGCCTTAATCCTCGCCGGCGGTAAAGGCGAGCGCCTCGCCGAGCTGTGCAGACGGCGGACCAAACCCGCGGTCCCTATCGGCGGCCGCTATCGCCTCGTCGACTTCACGCTCTCCAACTGCGTGAACTCCGGCATCTTTCACGTCGCGGTGCTGGCGCAGTACCGGCCGCGGTCCCTCGCCAAACACGTCGGCATAGGCCGCGCCTGGGACCTCGACCGCAGCTGGGGCGGCGTCGAGCTGCTCCAGCCGCATCTGGGCCGCGTCGATTCGGACTGGTACAAGGGAACGGCCGACGCCTGCTACCAGAACCGCCACTACGTCGCCGCCCGCAACTTCGCGCACGTGCTGGTCCTCGCCGGCGACCACGTCTACGCCATGGATTACAACCTCCTGCGACGCGTCCTCGACGTCAAGGGCGCCGACGTCGTCGTCGCGACGCTGCGGGTGCCGCGGGCGGACGCGACGAGGTTCGGGACGCTCGAGCTCGCGCCGGATGGCCGCATCGTCGCCTTCGAGGAAAAGCCGCCCGAACCTAAATCGGACATGGTCTCCATGGGGATATACCTCTTTACGCGCGAGGCGTTCTTCGACGCCATGGCGCGCGTCCCGGAGGGGATGACGGACTTCGGCCGCCACGTCATACCCTCGCTCATCGGCGAGAAGCGGGTCTACTGCTACATCTTCGAAGACTACTGGCGCGACGTCGGCACGGTGGACGCGTACTTCGACGCCAATATGGACCTGATTGCGGACCTGCCGGACTTCAACCTTTACGACGAGGATTGGCCCGTCCGCACGCCGAGCCGCGACTACGCGCCCGCGCGCTTCTACCCGGGCGGTTCGGCGGCGCGGGCTTTGGTCGCGGAGGGGTGCGAGATATACGGGACCGTGCGCAACTCGGTCATATTCCCCGGCGTGACCGTAGGCCCGGGCACGGTCGTCGAATCCTCCGTCGTGCTGGACGAGTGCCGCGTCGGCGCCGATTGCCGCCTGGAGCGGGTTATAATCGACAAAGAAACCGTAGCGGGCGACGGCTGCGTCCTCGGCCACGGCGACGACTATACGCCCAACCGTCACTACGCCGAGCAACTTACGTCGGGGCTGGTCCTCGTGGGCCGGGAGAGCGAGCTGCCGGCGGGGTTACGCCTGGCCCGGAACGCGTGCGTCGAGGTCGCCGCGCGGCCGCCGGACTTCTCGACCCTCGACGTCGCCGCCGGCGAATACGTCCGCGCCGGCGGCCGGGCGTGAAGGCCTGGACGCGGCTCAGCCGCGATGTTATACTCTTAAGGAAATGTTAGCGTGCGTGAAATACGTCGTCGCCGTCGCGGCCGCGGCGTCCGCGGCCAACGCGGTCCCGGGCGACATCATGGCGAGCTTCAACATCCCCGGGCTCTCGCTGAACGGCCCCCGCGGCCTCGCCTTCGACGGCGACGCCGAATACGCCGTGGCCGACAACCGCGGCCCGAAGCAAGTACGGATACTCAGGTTCACCTTCGACGGCGAGAACGCCAGCGTCGAGAAGCGGTTCAACTGCCCGGCCGACGTCAATTGGGCGATGGACCTGGCCTGGCGGCCCGGGTCGCGCAACCGCATCTACGTCGCCGACGACCTGGTCAAGCCGCAATCCCGGGCGAAGATAATCGTCCTCAACGCCGACACCGGCTCGCTAACGAACAAGTTCGACGGCCCGTTCCCCGTCGGCAAGCACGTCAACGGCCTCACCTGGGACGGCTCCTACCTCTACGCCTCCTCGTACGAGTCCCCCCTCGTGTACCGCCTCACCAGCGCGGGCTCGGTCGTCGCCTCGTTCGCCGCGGCCCACCCCAAAAACCACGGCCTGGCTTACG